>JASHSG010000301.1 GCA_030040935.1 Acidobacteriaceae bacterium
GGGCGCGCCTTCGTAGGTGTCCGGCGCCCAAAGATGAAACGGCACGGCGGCGATCTTAAAGCCAAGGCCAGCGGCGATCATAACCAGCGCGATGTAGATGAGCGGCGTACCGCCATTGGCTGAAGCCATATAGGTGCCGAGAACGACTTTGGGCAGGCTGGTCGATCCCGATAGTCCATAAAGATAGCTGAAGCCGAAGAGCAGAAACGCCGCGGACATTCCACCGAAGAGGTAATACTTGATGGCAGCTTCGGCGCTTTTCTCGGATTGTTTGTTAAAGGCGGTAAGGATATAGAGGCCAAGCGAGAGAAGCTCGAGGCCGATGAAGATGACGAGCAGATCCTGTGCGGCGGAGATGATGAGGCCGCCCGCCGCGGACATGAGCACGACCGCAACGTACTCGCCGGCATGGCGGGTGAAGGTGGAATCGATGAGAAGGAGCAACGTAAGCGCGGTGAGGACGAGAATCGCGACCTGAGCCACGGCTGCCGACCCTCCGGCGGCGAGCAGGAGATCTCCGCCGGCGCTGAATCCGGTCCATCCCGCGACATAGACGGCCCAGATGGCCGAGACGCAGCCGGCGACGCCGATGAACGCGGCAGAGGCGATGCGGGTTCTGAGGGCTTTCTTGCGGAGGAAACCGAGATCGACTGCGAGAACGAGGAGCGCGGCGATTTCGAGGGCCGTTTCAGGCAGCGTAGCGCGAAAGAGGGCAGCGTAGTTCATTGCGCGCCTCCCGCAAGCAGCGCTTTCACGGCCGGCTCGATCTGGTCGAGCAGAATGCGCGGATAGAGGCCGACGACGAGCGTGGAGACGCCGAGCAGCGCGACGCCCGCAATCTCAGGCCAGGTGATGGGCGAAAATCTGTGCTCGCGCTCCGATTCGAGTTCGTGGGGCGCGGGCACGGCGTCAGAGAAGAAGGCTTTTTGCAGGGCGCGCCATATGTAGGCGACGCCGACGATGATGCCGATGGCGGAGACGACGGCCCACCAGGGATTGGCTTGCCAGGCGCCGACCAGAACCTGAAGCTCAGCGACAAAACCGGAGAAGCCGGGCAGGCCCATAGAGGCGACGCCGGCAAAGACAAAGGCCCACGCGGCGAAGGGCAATCGCCGCGAGAGGTGCATGGGCTCAAGCTCGGCAAACTGGCGCGTGTGGGTGCGGTCGTAAACGATGCGGCCGACGATGGCGAACAGGAGTCCGGCGATCACTCCGTGCGAGAACATCTGCAGAACAGCGCCGTCGACGCCGATCTGGTTAAGTGTCACGAGGCCGAGAAGCACAAAGCCCATGTGGCTGACGCTGGAGTAACCGATGACGAATTTGAAATCGGTTTGCGCGAGGGCGACGAGCGCGCCATAGACAATGCCGATGACGGCGAGCCAGGCGAAGACGTCACGCCACGAGCCAAGCCCAAGGAACGAGAATCCCCAGGGATCGAGGCCGTGGGGAAACAGTCCGATGCCGACACGGAGGCAACCGTAAGCGCCGAGCTTCATGACCACGCCGGCGAGCAGCATGGATGCGGCGGTGGGCGCGGCAACGTGGCCGGTAGGCGCCCAGGTATGAAACGGCCACATGCCGGCGAGAATCGCGAAGCCCACGAAGACCAGCGGAAAGCACCACATCTGGAAGCCAACGGGCAGGCCGGCGCGGGCGAGATCGGCGAGCGCGGTGGAGTGGCTGCCGGCGGTGACGTAGGCCGCGAGCAAGCCGATAAGCACCATGGCCGAGCCGACAAAAGAATAAAGCGCGAGCTTCATGGCGCCGTATTCGCGGCGCGTGGATCCCCAGATGGAGATGAGGAAATACTTGGGAACAATGGCGATTTCGTAAAAGACGAAGAGCAGAAAGAGATCGCCGCTGAGGAAAACGCCGTAGACGCCGCCGATGAGCGCCAGATAAAACGCGAAAAACTGGTTGGCGCGGAGATCGACATTCCAACTGAAGAGAACGCCGGCAACGGAGGCGATGCCGGTGAGCAGAACGAGCACGCGGCTGATGCCGTCGGCAGCGAGAAGATAATGGATGCCCATCGAGGGAACCCAGAGCGCGTCGACGAAGACCTGGCGGCCCTGGCCGAATCCTGCCGCGTAGCCTGAGATGCCGATAGCGAGACCGGCCAGAGCGACCAAGAGCGCCCACCGGCGCGCCAATTCAGGCTTGGCATTGGGCAGCAGCGCGGAAACCAGGGCACCGGCAAACGAGATGTAGATCGCCCAGGACATTGGCTTAAAATCTCCAGTGCGACAGCAGGTTCAGGACCGTGGAGTTCACGGTGTCTAAAATCAGCCGCGGCGCCAGGCCGACGACAAACATGAGAGCGATGACCGGCGCCAAGGCAATTCGCTCGCTGTGATGCAGATCGGGAAAGTTTGCCCAGCGCTCAGGGACGGGGCCCAGGAAAACTTTTTGAATGACGGTGAGAATCACGATTGCCGTTACCAGCAAGCCGAGCACAGACACCGTTGCGCTGATCCAAGACAGCGGAAAAACGCCGCGGAAGACGAGGAATTCGCTGACAAAACTGTTGAGGCCGGGCAGGCCAAGCGAAGCGAAGAGCACGATGCCCATGAGACCGGCGAAGACAGGAGCGGGTTTGCGCAGACCGCCAAAGTCGTCAACGCCGCGCAGGCCGCCAGTGCGGAACTGGATCATCGCAATAAACCAGAAAATGGCGGCCGCAGTGATGCCGTGATTGAACATCTGGAGGATGACGCCATCGAGCGCCGCAGCCTGACTGGCCTGCTGGGCGGCGCTTGAGGCTGGAATCGCGAGCGCGAAGATGCCAAGCAGGCAATAGCCGAGGTGATTGACCGAGGAGTAGGCGAAAATGCGCTTCAAATCCTTTTGCGCGGCGGCGGCCCAGGCGCCCATCACAACAGTAACGACGGCAAGCACGAGAAGCGGCGTGCGCATGGCCGCAATCTGCACGCCGAAGATGGGCAGAGCGATGCGCAGCAGGCCGTAGACGCCCATCTTCGACATGGCGCCAGTAAGCAGCATGGTGACGGGCGAGGGCGCTTCGGCGTAAGCAGCGGGCAGCCAGGTGTGGAAGGGCACGAGCGGCACTTTGACCGCGAAACCAAAGAGGACGCCGACGGCGAGCCACGGCATGACCGCACCCAGATGCGCCGTGACCATCTGCCCCAATGCGCCCGAAGCGGCCATGGCTGCCAGATCGGCGAAGTCCATCGTGCCCGGCGCGGACTTCGTCGCGGTGGAAAGAAAGACGGCGAGGAACGAGACGAGCAGCGCCACCGAGCCGGCCATAGTGTAGACGAAGAATTGGGTGGCCGCAGGCCCACGGCGCGGGCCGCCCCACAACTTAATGAGGAAGAACGCGGGGATGAGGCTCAGCTCCCAGAACAAAAACCAGTGAAAAAAGTTGAGCGCGGTAAAGGAGCCGAAGAGGCCGGATTCAAGGATGAGGATGAGGCCGTAGAAGAGGCCGGGCATGTGATGCACGCGATGCGACGCGTCGACCGACATGAGAGTGACAATGGAGGAGAGCAAGAGCATCAGCGCGCCGAGGCCATCGACGCCGAGGTGATACTCGATGCCGAGCGAGGGCGCCCATGGGTGCAGCTCCACGAGGCCGACGCTTCCGTCGGCAGGCAGGCCGATCCAAATCACGAGTGAGAGGACCAGGCAGGCGAGCGAAGTGAGCAGGGCGATGGCGCGGGCGTGCTTGCCGACGAAGAGCGCGACGGCCGCGCCAGCCAGAGGCAGCACGGTGAGGAGGGTAAGAATCGGAAAGCCGCTGGCTGCTTCGTTCATGGCCGGCTGCTCCAGAAAAGAATGACGGCCAGCGCAACGACGGCCACGGCCAGGATGCGGAGGTAATTCTGCACGCGGCCGCTTTCGATGCTCGCCAGCAGGCCGCCGCCCTCGGAGAGCTCTTCGCAGGTTTTGTCGAAGCCGCCGTCGACCCAGTGGATATCGAGAAGGCGATTGAACTGTGCCCATAGGGCGAAGAGCGACGCAACGAGAGCGACGATCCCGCCCCATACGCGCCGGTCAATCCAATCGGCCACGCGCGCCCACCACTTATAAAAGGCAATTACGGTAACGCCGTAAAACTCATCGAAGTAAAGGCGATCGCGAAGGGGAGCCCAAAGCCAGGGCGCAGATTTTTCGAGCGCGTCGGGTTCTTCCGGCTTGGGCGATCGGTTGCCGTAGAGCCGCCAGCCGAATCCGAGACCGAGGAAGACGACCAGCGACGAAATGGACATGAGCGCGAGGAAACCGGGCTCGATGAGGGCGTGGAAGTCGATCTCCGCGGAGCGGCCTTCAAGGAACGCGCGGAGCCACGGCCAGGCCGGGGTTCCGATAAAGCCGAGAGCGATGGAGAAAAAAGCCAGGACGGCGAGGGGCGCGGTCATGATCCTGGGGCTCTCGTGGGCCGTCTGATGGCCGCGCCAGTAACCGAAGAAGACATAACAGACCTGGCGCGTCATGTAGAACGCGGTAAGCAGCGCGCCAAAGACGAGGAGATAGAAGGGACCCTTCGCGACGCTCCAATGCCGGGCCGCTTCGAGGATGCCGTCCTTGGACCAGAAGCCCGAAAAAAAGATTGGGAACCCGCACAAAGCCAGCATTCCGATGGCATAGGTGATGAAGGTGAGCGGCATGTCGACACGGAGGCCGCCCATGCGGCGAATGTCCTGTTCGTCATGGGAGCCGTGAATCACAGAGCCTGCCCCGAGAAACAAGAGCGCCTTGAAGAAGGCATGGGTGATGAGGTGAAAGATGCCGACGGAAACGCCACCGAGGCCGAGGCCGGCCATCATGTAGCCGAGTTGCGAGACGGTGGAGTAGGCGAGGATGCGCTTGATGTCGTTTTGCGCGACGGCGATGAGCGCGGCGAAGACCGCAGTGGCCGCGCCCACCCAGGCGACGACGGTGAGAGCAGCTGTGGCGCCGGCGGGCGAGGCGCCGATGGACATGAGCGGGTACACGCGCGCAACTAGATAAACGCCGGCGGCGACCATGGTGGCCGCGTGAATGAGCGCGGAGACGGGAGTGGGGCCCTCCATTGCGTCGGGCAGCCAGACGTGGAGCGGGAGCTGGCCGCTTTTGCCGACGGCTCCGGCGAAGATGAGCAGGGCGATGGCGGAGGCAGCGCTGAGGCCCAGGCCCGCGTGTTGCGCGAGCAGGCTGGCGAGCTTCAGGCCCTCAAGCGAGCCGATTCCGTGGTTATACAAAAGCAGGGTTCCGGTCGATGAAAACAGCCAGACAATTCCGAGAAAAAAGAAGATGTCGCCGACGCGCGTGGTGATGAAGGCTTTTTTCGCGGCCGCCGCGGCAGAAGGTTTCTGGTACCAGAAGCCGATGAGCAAATAGGAGGTGAGGCCAACGATCTCCCAGCACATGAAGAGCAGAAGCAGGCTGTTCGAGATCACGACGCCGAGCATGGCGCCGGCAAAAAGCGAGAGGAAGCAGAAGAAGCGGGTGAAGTTTTCGTCCTGCGCCATGTAGCCGACGGAGTAGATGAAGATGAGCAGCCCGACGAAGCTGACCATCACGAGCATGACAGCTGCGAGGGGATCGAGGACCCAGCCGAGCTCGACGCGCGAGGCGCCAAAGTGGATCCAGGTGAAGCTGACAGTCTCGCGAACGACGGCTCCGCGCGCCCAGCCGCTGAGCACGTGCGCGAACGCAAGCAGGGACAAAAAAAGTGAAAAACCGAGCGAGCCGGTGGCCAGTGCGGAGGCGAATTTGCGGCGCGGCTGCCGGAGCAGCGCGATGATGCCGGAAGCGAGTATGGGCACAACCGGGATGAGCCACAAAAGGCGCGCGATGGAGGACGCGGTGGACTGCGGAACGAATGAAGCGGATTCCTGGATCAAGCTTTCACCCCTTCATCCTGTCGATCTTGTCGAGCTCGGCGGTGCCGGCGTGGCGATAGACGGCGATGATGAGCCCGAGGCCCACAGCGGCCTCGGCTGCGGCCACAGCGATCGAGAAAATGGCAAACATCATGCCGGTAAGCGCTTCCGGAAGAGGGCCGAAACGCCAGAAGGCGACAAGATTGAGGTTGGCCGCGTTGAGCATCAACTCGATCCCAATGAGGACCACGATGGCGTTGCGGCGGGCGAGCGCACCGCCGAGGCCGATGGCGAAGAGCAATGCCGCGACGAGGAGATATCCGGCGAGAGGCGTCGTCATCGCGGACTCGCTTTCTCGTGCATGGCCACGACGACCGCACCGATAGTGGCCGCGGTGAGCAGCAGCGCGACAATCTCGAGCGGAAGGACATAGCGCCCGACGAGGGCTTCACCAATGTCGCGCACGGTGGCGGAGGGGGGAGCGTTCTGGCGCGGGACCGCGCTGATGCCGGCGAGCACGGCCCACCCCAGGATGGCAAAGACTCCCGCGGCGATGACCAATCCCAAAGCCCATGACCGGCTGAAGACACCGTCCTTTGGCATATGGGATCCGTGGGTCAGCAGGATGGCGAAGACAATCAGGATAGCGACGGCGCCGATGTAGACGAGAATCTGCGCAAAGCCGGCGAACTGCGCGTCGAGCTGAAGAAAGAGCAGGGCCAGCCCGGCGAACGCTACTGTGGCGGCGAGCGCGCAGTGAACCAGCTGCTTGAGCAGCACCGTGGCGAGGCCGCCAGCCAGCGTGATTACCGCGAGCAGATAGAAGATCGCGCTCAACGGTCGCACTCCCTACTCAGCATAGCGATAGCTCCTGCGGCCGAAATGATCGCTGCGCATTTCCAACCGTCCCATGACGACGTAGGCCGCCAGGAGGATGAGGGAACAAACGATCCAGCGCGACCAGCCCGGGCCCATAAAGCGCCAGAGCGCGGTGACCACGAGGTTCAACAGCGTGAAGGGCAGAACGAATTTCCAGGCAAAGTTCATCAGCTGGTCCTGGCGCAGGCGAGGCAGCGTGCCGCGCATCCAGATGAAGACGAAGATGAACAACATTACTTTTCCGAAGAACCAAATCCACGAAGGGACCCATGCGAGGAATGAGAATGGCGCCGACCAGCCGCCGAGAAAGAGCGTCGTGCCCAAGCCGGAAATGGAAAACATGGCCAGATATTCGCCGAGGAAGAAGAGAGCGAATTTGAAGCCGGAATACTCAATGTGGTAGCCGGCCACCAGCTCCGATTCGCCTTCGGGCAGGTCGAAGGGCGAGCGATTGGTTTCGGCCGTGGCGGCAATGGCAAACACCAGGAAGCCGGCCAGGCCCCAGGGCGTGAAGATGTACCAGTGCGGAAAGACGCCGGAGTACTGGTCTTGCGCCGCGACGATTTTAGACAGCGAAAGCGAACCGGAGATCATGACCACGGAGACGCTGGAGAGCAGCAGAACGACTTCGTAGCTGATCATCTGCGCGACGGCGCGCATGGCGCCCAGCAGCGAATACTTGTTGCGGCTGGACCAGCCGGCCATGAAGATGGAGAGCTCCGTGGCGGCGCCCATGGCGAAGAAGAAGAGCAGACCGGCGTCCATGTCGACGAGGACCATGTTGCGGCCCATGGGCAAGACGGCAAAGCCCATGAAAACGGTGGCGACGAGGACGAGCGGCGCAAGGAAATGCACGACAGCGTTGGCGCGGAGCGGAACAATATCTTCCTTGGTGAGCGATTTGATGCCGTCGGCGATGGGCTGAAAGAAGCCGAAGGGGCCGACGCGATTGGGCCCGAGACGGTTTTGCATGCGGCCCAGGCCTTTGCGCTCGAAGACCGTGGTAAGGGCAAAGAGGCCGGGAAAGACGCAGACAATGGCGATGACACCGAGCACGGCGCCGGCCGCCGGCCGCAGCGCGGCAGGCAGAAAGCCGACGAGCCAATCGCGCAGGAGGACAAAAACCTGGTCGGCATCGACGATGAAGGGATTGGCGGCCGCAGACGCTGCGATCATGGGCTAGCTCCCTCCTTCAGTTTTGGCCGGCGGAGCAGATTCGGTTGCGGCAGCCGGAGCCGGGGATGCTGCGGCTTTGGCCGCAGCCTTGGCGCGGGCTTCTACCTTAGCTTTTTCCTCGGCGAGCCGCGCGTCCACCTCAGCGGCCTCGGCAGGGTGAATGGAGTGGTAGTACTCGTTCGATCTGGCCAGTTTCCTGCGGTCTTCGAGCAAGCCGCCGAAACGATCATCGGTGGCGAGCTCAAATTGCGTGTCCATTTTGATGGCCTCAAATGGGCAAACTTCAACGCAAATCTGGCAACTCATGCAAACGGAGATATCGATGTCGAAGCGCGCGGGATAGAATTGCTGCTTGCCCACATAGTCGGGCTTCTTATCGCTGCTTTTTTCGATATAGATGCACTTGGGCGGGCACTCCTTCTCGCAAATCTGGCAGGCCACGCAGCGCATGCCGGCCAGCCAATCGGGGCCATCGTAGACGAGAAAGGGAAAGACGCGCGCATTTTCGGCGGTGGGGATCCGGTGTTCCGGATACTCAACCGTGGTGAGCCGCTCCCTGGAGACGTAGCTCAAGAAGAAGTTCTTCGCCGTCTCCGCCAAGCCTTTCAGAATTCCATCGCCAAGCAAGTGAAAACCTCCGGTTTTCAGTTCTCAGTTGTCAGTTCTCAGTCGTCAGCGAAAAGCCTTCTCTCCCAATCGACGCCAACAATCCATAGATCATCTTGCCGACTTCATGCGACATCTTCTCGGCCTCGTCAATGGAAGCCGCGTCACCGAAGCTGAGAGCACGCGCAATTTCAAGCTGTGTCTGCACCTCAAAACTGGAACCGCGCGCGATTCCCAGGAAATGCTTGAACTCACCGACATTCAAACGCCCCTGTCCCTCGTCAATGTTGCTCGGCACAGACACAGCGGAGCGCCGGACCTGATTGATAAGCCGATATTGTTCTTCTCGGGGGAATCCTCTCGTGAGCCGGTAGACCGCGACGGCAAGTTGCATCGCACGCTGCCAAACGACCAGGTCCCGGAATGACAGCGCTTTCAACTTCTCCCTCATCGTTTCTTCTCTCTTTCTACGCAGCTCCGGAAACAAATTACTGACTGCTGACGACTGATAACTACAACTGACAACTAAACAATGACGGCTGACAACTGACCACTGACAACTCGTCCTATCTGTCTACTTCTCCCAAGACAATATCCACGCTGCCAAAGATGAGCACAACATCGGCGACATTGTGCCCCAGGCACATGTCTTCCAAAATCGTCAGGTTGATGAGGCTGGGCGGGCGCACTCGGTAACGATAGGGATTGGGCCCGCCGTCCGAGATGAGATAAAAGCCAAGCTCGCCCTTGGGCGCCTCGATGCGGCCGTAAGCCTCGCCTGCCTTGGGGCGGAATCCGCGAATTTTGGCCTTGGGGTCCATGATCGGGCCCGAGGGAAGATCCTTGAGCGCCTGCTCGAGAATCCTGATCGATTCCCTCATCTCGAGCACGCGCACCATATAGCGGTCGTAGATGTCGCCGTGATCGCCGAGCGGAATACGGAACTGGAACCGGTCGTAGACACCATAGCGGTCGACCTTGCGAATGTCGTAGTTCACGCCGGAGGCGCGCAGCATGGGCCCCGTGACTCCGGCGTTGACGGCGAGCTCAGGGCGCAGGACGCCGACGCCCTGGCAGCGCGCCATCAGGATCTCGTTGGATGAGAGCAGGGCCTCGAACTCATCGACGAAAGAGGGCAGGCCCGCGACCACCTTGCGCGCGGCGTCGAGCCAGG
>JASHSG010000032.1 GCA_030040935.1 Acidobacteriaceae bacterium
ATTGAGCGGAGCAAAGTTTGAAAAAGCCCCGTCGAATAAATCCTGTCCCGCAGCGGCCCTGCGCTCTGCGAATTCTTCCATGTCTTCTGCGGCCAGGATTTCCGCGGTCGATCCCAGGGGGGTTAACTTCCTGCCAGCCAAAGAAACCATCGCGGGCGATGGGTCGGTGAGGAGAACCTGAAAGCGCTTTGCTGCCAGGAATGCAGCATCTTCGCCGGTACCGCCGCCCAATTCCAAAATCCTGCCCTCCGGCGGAAATTCGCGAAGGAGTGCTGAGCGCACTGCACGGCGCTGCGCCGCGACACTCTCCCACATGCCAAATCGGCGATCGAATTCAGGCGCAATCGCATCGAACGCAAGCGCTGCGGAGTCAGAGCACTGCATCATCGCGCGACACGGCTCAACTGGCGTCGCCAACGAACCAGTTCCCATGCGAACCGAACTCCTTCAACAACATGAAAGCACATGCGGCTCAGGACAAGTCCAAGCTGCATGCGATACCGGCCAAGACGGACGGAAAAACGCTCACCGGGAAGTGCGCGAATGATGGGAGGCGGCAAACAAAAGGGAAGCAGCGATTGGCGAAGTGATCGCCCGGCCTGTATTCCTCGCGCCTCGAGCTCACGCTGCAGCAAGAGGTAGACTTTGCCGCCAGGATAACCGGTCAATACGGCGCGATGTCCGTAATTTTGAATCCAGAGCCGCACAGACGCAGGAAGCGGATCGACTGTCCACCGGGTCAGCGCCTCCGGCGCAAAGTCGCCCATCACCTGCTCGATCAGCAATGTGACCGTGCCAAGGCCGAGGGCGGAATGCGGGTTATCACTTGCCAGTTGATCGAAGGTCTCCCAGAAGTCGTGGTCGTCGCGATGAAAGATAACGTGCTGGCGAAACTCAAGTAGATGAGAGGCCCTGCAGAATTCCGCGCAGAGGTGCTTGAAGGCGTGAAGGCCATGGCCGAGGAGCAGATCGAACGCGGAAAGCGTGGGCATCACAAACCCCCCGAGATCGCGCCACTCCACTCCCCCCATTAAGGAATGCCTTGCGTTTTCAGGTTCACCGTGGAGCTCCACCCGCCACGATCCGGTGTCCCTGTATAGGTCGTCGAGTGCGACGTGCGGCCGTTCGTTGCGTTTGAACTCCCAACTTTGTCCGGCCTCGGCATAAAGGCGATAGCCGCGGCGGGCGAGAATCTCCCGGGCTCGCGGAAGATCCTGCTCCGCGACGAGAAAATCCAAATCGAATTGCGAACGCAATTCTGGGCTCGAAAATGAACTCGGCCAGAGAGATAAACCTTTCAATAGAACATAGCGGAGACCTGCGTCCTGAAACTCACGTTGGATGGCGATTGATTCGGCAATCAGGCTTCGCGTGCGAAGCGAGTTTTCCCTGAGGCGGCGATCGAGTGCTTCCTTGACAGATGCGGGCAGCAAATCAAGCGATTGTGTCCGCGAGAGCCGGTCGAAGAAATAGAGGGCCAGACCGTGATAGTCCAGCCAAAGCAGCAAGCGTTGCCACTGATGCCGTGACAGTCCTTCGAGCTGCAGACAGCTTTGGGGGAGGGACTGGCAAAGCGAGAGCAAAACTGACTGCCTGAGCCGTTGCTCGCGCGTGAGCGCAGCCGAAGGAAACACGACGGGAAGCGCGCGGCCAAATCTTGCGTCTTGAAAGCCGCCGGCCCTCGCGGCCAGCACGGCACTGTTGGCACACTCGATCGGCGCGGCCAGCGGGTTCGAGAGCTCCGCCTCACGCAAGAGAGATCGACTCGATTCTAAGGACGCCAAGAAGCAACCTCAATCGCATTTACTCGCCGCGGGAGCAAGCTGGCCTGAAGAGTAGCTGGCGGTGAGGTATGCTTTGTCATCCCTCTGTAAGCCGATTGTCATTTGATGCCGGCTCCGGACGATTGACAATCGAATGACAACTGGAAGACCTGTCGCGGACACATTTCGTCTTCAAGGCCGCTAATGTGGCTCGTAGCCGGCGAGTGCCACCGGTCAAGCGATGGAGGGTCAACTGATGAAGCCATTCCACGAGATCGAGGCGAAGGAGCTCACGCCGCGCTCAGTGTGCTCTGCGATGAGCGAAGACGGTTATTTACTCATTCGCGCCGTGCTCCCGGGCAGCGCGGTGGACCCGGTGCTTGGCGAGGTCATGCAAGTCATTGCGGCGGCGGGCTGGCTCCTGCCCGGTTATGATCCGGTGGAGCGCATGGCGAACAACGGGGCGGCTTGCGGCGACCCCGATCCTGAATTCAAGCGCACGTATCAAGAGGTATTCAATCTGTCGGCGTTCCATGAGCTTCCACATCATCCGGCTTTGAGGCGCGCGATGAAGATGCTCGTTGGTGACCACATGCTGGTCCATCCGAAACCCATTGGAAGACTGATCTTTCCGCAATGCGATCGGCTCACGGTCCACGCCCACCAGGACTATCGCTTCATGGGAGGAGATCCCGAGTGCTTTACCGCGTGGATACCCCTCCACGATTGCCCGGTAGAAGTCGGTCCATTGCGGGTCCTCGAGGGCTCGCATCGCCTCGGGATCGTTCAACACGAGGATCAAAACCTTCATGTTCCCGAGATTTCTGCTGCAGACACGATGGGAGGTGAATGGGCGGGAGGCAGGATCAACGCAGGCGACGTGCTCATTTTTCACAGTCTCACCGTTCACGCAGCAGCGCCCAACCTCTCGAAGCAGCTGCGGATATCCGTCGATTGCAGATTTCAGGACTACCGGCGCGTGCTGAACCCCGCAAACCTGGCATTTGCAGGCGACTCAGGCAAGTCATGGGACAAGATTTACTCAGGCTGGCCGTCGCAAAACCTGAAGTATTACTGGAAGAGCTTGCCGCTTAATCTGAAACCGTCAATATCGGAGTTGCGAGAGCTGGCGACGAATGCGGAACCCGCCGCGATGCGCACGCGGTACGCGAAGATTTTGAGCCAAGTGAGTTGAAGATCAGCGCGAAACCTTTCCATGCATGCACCTTCTTCCGTTAGACATTCAATCCGCAGCAACCAGACTCGAGGCTCGCGAGAATCCGTAAACGGGGCGTTCACGTTCGAGCCGGAAACGAACGAGGTCTGCGATTGCGATCATCTTGAGGCCATGCGCCAGGCAAAACTTCACCAGGTCGGGAACGCGGGCCATCGAGCCATCAGCATTCATGATCTCGCAGATCACGCCAGCGGGCTCTAATCCCGCCATCCGAGTAAGATCCACGGCCGCCTCAGTCTGGCCTTCCCGCGCCAATACACCGTCTTCTCTCGCGCGCAGCGGGAATATGTGACCCGGACGGCCGAGGTCAGAGGGGCGCGTCATGGGGTCAACGGCGCACAGAATTGTCTGCGCGCGATCAAAGGCCGAAATCCCTGTGGTCACGCCGCGGCCAAGCGCGTCAATGGATTCCGTAAACGCTGTGCCGAACCGCGCGGTGTTTTCACGCGCCATGGGATGGAGGCGGAGGCGATCGACGCGCTCTCCGGTCATGGCCAGGCAAATGAGTCCGCGCCCATGCGTAGCCATGAAATTAATTGCCGACGGCGTGATCTTTTCCGCGGCAATGGTGAGATCACCCTCGTTTTCGCGGTCTTCATCGTCGGCAACTACGACCATCCGTCCGGCGCGGATTTCCTCGATCGCAGTTGGAATATCAGCGAACGGTGAACCGGTATTCATGCCATGACCTCGTGCTCCCTTTGTACCCGGCCCGAGTTCGTTCTGATGTGGGCTGATTGAACTCTATTGAGAGAGAAACCACCAGTTGTCAAAGCTCTGTCATCGGATTGTCAAAAGCGGGCGGAGCAGAAAGACGATGTTGCAACGAGGAACGGCTCGAGTCTTGCTTTCTAATATTGCGAAGGCGGTTTCGGGTCGTAAGGACTGCCGAACTTATTCATATGTTGCATCGTCCCCGATTGCGCAAGCGGCGCCTGAAAGGCGCCCAGATCGATATCGTGCGAAGAAACAT
>JASHSG010000302.1 GCA_030040935.1 Acidobacteriaceae bacterium
TCCTTTACCAGCTGTGGCTTTTTATCGCTCCGGGTTTGTATCAGAAGGAAAAGAGGTTCGTTGTGCCATTCATGGCTGCCACGGTCAGTCTTTTCCTGGTCGGCGCGGCCTTCGGCTATTTCTTTGTTCTGCCCGGCGCGCTGAAGATTTTGATCCTCGATTTCGGCAAGAATTTCAACCCCATGGTCACCATCGAGGAGTACACCGGCTTCTTCCTTTCCATCATTCTGGGCCTGGGTGTCAGCTTCGAATTGCCCATCCTTATCTTCTTCCTCGCCCTGTTCGGCATTGTCAGCCCCAGGTTCCTCTGGAAGAACATCCGCTACGCCATCCTCGCCGTATTTCTGGTCGCGGCCATCATTTGTCCGAGTCCCGATCCGAGCACGATGTGTTTTTATGCTCTTCCCATGCTGGCTCTTTATCTTGTCGGCATCGGCGTCGCCTGGTGGGTCCACCCCGCACGCAGAAAGAAGAAGGAGGCGGCGGGATGAGTTTTTCTTTCTCCCGGCTTTTGAAGACCACGGCGGCAATGCTCGCATTTGCTCCGCTCGCCGCGCCCGCCCAGCATTTCGACGGAGCCGCCGCCTACGAATATGCGCGCCAGTTCGCCGCCATCGGCCCCCGCTGGCCCACCGGCCCCGGACATGTTAAAGCCGAGGATTTTCTCCGCACTCACTTCTTCCGCGACCATGACCAGCTCGAACAGGACACATTTACCGCCGACACGCCCATCGGTCCCGTGCCCATGTGCAACTTCATCGTGCGCTTCCCGGGGACCAAACCGGGAGTGATTGTCCTTGGCTCTCACTACGAGACCAACTACCCTCTGCGCGATATCAACTTCGTAGGGGCCAACGACGGCGCTTCCACTACCGGCCTGCTGATGGCAATCGCCGACCGGCTTCGCGACCAGGCTGGCCACTCCCCGTCCAGAAAACTCGACGGCTACTCGGTTTGGCTGGTTTTCTTCGATGGTGAGGAGGCCATCCAGCAGTGGTCGGCCTCCGACTCAACATACGGCAGCCGTCATCTTGCCGCTAAATGGGGCCGGGACGGCACCCTAGACCAGATCAAAGCCTTCATCCTCGCCGACATGATCGGCGACAAGGATCTCGACATCCAGCAGGAAACTCGTTCCGCCCCCTGGCTCGTTTCACTGGTCGCCGAAGCAGCCAGAAAATTCGGTTACCAGCGCTACTTCTTTCAGCGGCAGATGGAGGTCGAGGACGATCACCTGCCCTTTGTCGAGCGTGGCGTGCCGTCGATCGATGTGATTGATCTCGACTATGGGCCCAACAACAGCTACCACCACACCGCGCAGGATACGATGGACAAAATCAGCGCCCACAGTTTGACCATTGACGGCGATGTGTTCATGGAAACCATTCGTTTGATAGATGAAACGCGATGAGCATTCAGCTCTCAGCCGTCAGCGATCCGCAGTTCCTCGCTGGATGCTTAACAGGGAATCGCTGCAGCGCACGAGACCTGAAAGCTGAAAGCTAAGAAGGAGTCGAAATTGGCGCGTGCAGAAATCGGCATCATCGGCGGCAGCGGGCTTTATTCCATGCCCGGCTTCACCAATGTTCATGAGGAGCAAATTGACACACCCTTCGGCTCACCGTCTGACGCCTTTGTTCTGGGCGAGCTCGAGGGCCGCAAGGTCGCATTTCTCGCGCGCCACGGCCGCGGCCATCGCATTCTTCCCTCCGAGCTCAACTTCCGCGCCAACATATACGCTTTCAAGAAGCTCGGCGTCGAGCGCATCCTGTCCGTCTCCGCCGTCGGCTCGCTCAAGGAAGAGCACAAGCCCACCGATTTCGTGATCCCCGATCAGTTCATCGACCGCACATTCAATCGCGTCGCCACTTTCTTTGGCGATGGAATCGTCGGCCATGTTGCCTTTGGCGATCCCGTATGCGCGACCGTTGCCAAGGCCGCCGCGAGCGCCTGCGCCAAAATCGGCGTTGCCGGCAAGCTCGGCGGCACCTACGTTTGCATGGAAGGTCCGCAATTTTCGACGCGCGCCGAGTCGAATCTGTATCGCAGTTGGGGCGCCGACGTGATCGGCATGACCAACCTGCAGGAGGCCAAGCTCGCCCGCGAAGCCGAAATCTGCTACGCCACCATCGCCATGGTCACCGATTACGATTGCTGGCGCGAGGGCCACGACTCTGTCACCATCGAAGAGATCGTCGCCGTGCTGCACAAGAATGCCGACAATGCGGCGAAAGTCGTGAAGGCCGCTGTCGCCGCCTTGCCGCGCGAACGCAGTTGCGCTTGCGCCTCCGCAGCCAGATACGCCGTGCTTACGCAGCCCGACGCGATTCCAGCCGCCGCCAAAGAGCGCCTGAAACTGCTCTTCGGCAAGTACCATGGTTGGTAGGCTCAGGCGCGCTCGCCGCCGCTCAAAATAAGTGATTTCCGCACTGACCTGCTGACTTCGCTGTTTCGCCGCAACTCTATTCCAGAACGAGGGAAAAATGCCCATCACCGTAGTTGGCAGCGTCGCGTTCGATACCGTTGAAACTCCCGCAGGCCGCAGCGAACGCTCACTCGCCGGAGCCGCAACCTACTTTTCGCTTTCCGCCAGCTTTTTCACCGGCGTTCGCGTCATCGCCGTGGTCGGCGAAGACTTTGGCCCCGCAGAGCAAGCCGTTTTCGATGCCCGCAACATCGACACGCGCGGCATCGAGCGCGCTGCCGGCAAGAGTTTCTTCTGGCAGGGCTCGTATCTCGACAACATCAATGAGGCCAAAACCCTCAGAACTGATCTCAATGTCTTCGCGGGCTTCGAGCCCAAAATCCCCGATGCCTACCGCGACTCCGAATTCCTCTTCCTCGCCAACATCGACCCCGTTCTCCAGCGCCGAGTGCGCGAGGCGATGCCCAATGTAAAGCTCGTTGCCGGCGACACCATGAACTACTGGATCAAGGACCATCGCCCGGCCCTTCTCGAAGTTCTCACGGGCCTCGACGTTCTGCTTATCAATGACACTGAGGCCCGCATGATCGCCGGCAATCAGAATCTGGTCCAGGCCGCGCGCGCGGTCATGGGGCTGGGCCCGCGCTTCCTCGTCGTCAAGCACGGCGAGTACGGAGCAACGTTATTCCACGGGTCCGCTCCAAAAGGTAAAGCCGCGGAGCGGTTCAGGGCGCCGGCGATGCCGCTCGAAGAGGTTATCGATCCCACCGGCGCCGGCGACAGCTTTGCCGGAGGCTTCTTCGGCTATCTTGCTTCGCAGCCGGAGCTAACGCCGGGAGCCTTCCGCCGCGCCATGTTCTATGGCGGCGTAATGGGCTCTTTCGCCTGTGAGAGCTTCGGAACCGAGCGCCTGCAGCAGCTCTCGCGTCCTGAGATCGATGCGCGCTTCAACCTATTTCGCGAGCTCACGCACCTTGACTGAGAAGAGCGTTTCGAATGCGGAAGGCTGGGCGGTGCTGGCCTTCTCGCTGGCCGCTTCGCTGGCCGCCATCGTCTGGAGCTGGCGTCACGGGGCAATGATCAACTACGGCGACGCTATCGCCCACCTGCACATCGCGCGCCGCGTCTTTGATTCGCGCACGCCCCGTTTCTCCCAGCTTGGCTCGGTGTGGCTGCCGCTTCCGCACATTCTTCTGCTTCCTTTCGTGCAGGACTACTCGTGGTGGGCCAGCGGCCTCGCGGGAGTCGTTCCCTCGGCAGTCGCCTACATTGCCTCCTGCGCCGGCATTTATCGCCTGGCGCGAAATCTCCTGCGCCCCGCACCCGCCGCGCTCGCGCTTGTATTCTTCGCCCTCAATCCCAGTCTGCTTTATCTCCAGACCACGGCCATGACCGAGCCGCTTTTCCTTTCCGAAATCATCTGGATTGTCGTCTGGCTGGTCGAGTGGCGCGTCGCCCTCGGTGGCGAAACGGCAGCCGCCGGCTCCCCGCAATTCTCCGGTCCTTCCGCGCGTCTTCAGGCCTCGATCGCCGCGGCCCTCGTCGCAGCCAT
>JASHSG010000303.1 GCA_030040935.1 Acidobacteriaceae bacterium
AAAGCAAAGATCGCGCCCTGGCTGGCCGTGTGTCCCGGAACCTGACCCAGCAGCTGCCCGAACGCGCCCGAGCCGGGAAGACCAAGTTGCCCGAATAACACCTGTGTCCCCGCAAACGTGGCCGACAGCATATTGGTCACCACGCCGCCTGCCCAGTTCATTACGATCTGCCCGACGCTGAACCGCAGCACCAGGAAGGCAAACGTGATCTGCAGCCCCAGCCCCCACGCGATCGTGCGCCAGCGAATGTGTCTGCGATCAGTCGAGAAAAGCCATGCGGCCGCCAATACCGCGACAATTCCCAGCACGCCAGTGAATCGACCCAATGCGTTCGCCTCCCGAATAGTGTTTTAGGCCGGTATTCGAATAAGTTACAGCATTGCCATCCAAATCTCTCCGGAATTCATTTGACTGGCCGCGCTTCTGGCGAAGGCTAACGGCTAAGAGCCGTCCTTAAGTACTCTTCCGCATCGTCTTTCGTGAACACCCGCCCCACCAGCGCGACTCGCTCGGGCAGGGTTTTGGAGAAGCGAACTGCCTGTCTCAAAATCTCGACCGGCTCGGCCAGCAACTCCGGCCGCGTCGCAAAGACCGTCGCGAAGGTCTGCCCTTTTTCGACCTTCGCCCCGCGCCGCGCATGGAACAGAATTCCCGCATGCGGATCGACGGGCTCACCCGCCTTCTCGCGCCCGGCTCCCGTTCGCTGCACCGCCCAGCCCAGCGCCGTCGTATCCATCTCGGCCACGAACCCGCTCTCCCACGCCTCCACTACTTTGGTCGCTCCCGGCTTGTGAAAGCCCTCCATATTGTCGAAGATGCTCACATCGCCGCCTTGCGCATCGATCATCTTCATAAACGCCGCCAGCGCAGCACCGTCGTCCAGTGCCGCTTCGGCAAGCGTATAGCCTGTCTTCGCCGATTCCGCTTTCCCGCCCAGATGGATCATCCATCCTGCCAGGATCAGCGACAACTCGCGCAAGTCCTCGCTCCACGCCGGCCGCTCGCCCCGCAGCAGCTCCACGCACTCCACCAGCTCAATCCAGTTGCCGGCCGCTCGTCCCAGCGGCTGGCTCATGTCGGTCAGGAGCGCAACCGTCTCTGTCCCCGCAGCCTCGGCCGTCGTCACCATGAGCGCTGCCAGAGATTCCGTGTCCTCCATCCTGCGCAGGAAAGCGCCCGATCCGGTCTTCACGTCGAGCACCAGCCCGTCCAACCCAGCCGCCAGCTTCTTGCTCAAGATCGACGCGCAGATCAGCCCCGGATTCTCCACCGTCCCCGTTCGGTCGCGGAGCGCATAGAGCTTGCGGTCGGCCGGAGCCAGCTCGTCTGTCTGGCCGATGATCGAAGCGCCGCATTTCCTGATCACCGCCTCAAACTCTGCCAGCGTCAATGCCGTCCGGTAGCCGGGAATCGCCTCCAGTTTGTCGAGCGTGCCGCCGGTATGCCCCAGCGCGCGTCCGCTGATCATCGGCACAGCCACGCCGCACGCCGCGGCCAGTGGAGCCACCAGAAAACTGGTCTTGTCGCCTACCCCGCCCGACGAATGCTTGTCCACCGTCCGCCGGCCCAGCCCCGCCGGCGAAAACTTCACACCCGAATCGCGCATCGCCATCGTCAGCGCGCGCGTTTCGCCGAGCGAAAGCCCCCTGATCCACGACGCCATCAGCCACGCCGCCAGCTCGGCCTCCGGAATCGACGCGTCCGCCGCGCCCGCCGCTACAAACGCGATCTCCCGCGCGCCCAGCTCCCCGCCGTCGCGCTTCTTGCGGATGATGTCGATCATGTGCAGGGGCGTAGCAGAGTCGGTTGGCATGGTTCCTGCCCTGAAGTGCAAGGCATAAGAATACCGCATCGTGCCCGCCTCGGCGCCTATCGATACGCCGGCTTCGGATGAAGCCGCGCTTGACATCACCCCTCCTTTTTCCCTACCATTTCGCAACCTCGTCCTTGAACTCCGCAATGCGCTTCTGGCGCAATGCGGGCCCCCCGTCAAGACGCTGCAACCGTACCCTGTCGTTCCGTGCCCCGATCCGCGACCCTCGAATCCTGCGCGAGACCTCAGGGAGACAAAACATCTTGAAGGAGATCTGCGATGATCTGTACCGCCTGCGGAAAAACAAATATCGACACCGCCGCATTCTGCGAGCAATGCGGAGCCAGTCTGCGTGCTCAACCCGCGGCCGCTCCCGCAGCCGCCGCGCCAGCACCGGCGCCGCCTCCTCCGGGTCCCGTCCCCGCTTCCCCCGCTTCACCCTCGATCTCGGCTGCCCAGGTTGCGCAACAGGGCGAAGCGCTGCTCGCATCCTTGTCACTGGGCGAGAAGATTTCCGGCGCGGGCGCGATCATCTCGATCATCGCTTTCTTTTTGCCCTGGGTTTCCATCACGACTCCAGCGATCCTGACGGCGGCCACCACAACCAGCCTCACCGGCCTCGACCTTGGGAAGACCGACGGAGCCGTGTATCTCATTCCTCTGATCGCCGCTGTTGCAGCCGCCCTCTGCTACATGTCGAGCAAAGCTGCACCGGCGCGGAAACTCATCATCGCCGGGTACCTGGTCTTCATTGGCGCGCTTTGCGGCCCGGCAACCCTGACGGCGCTGATCTTCGTTTCTCAGTTGCACGCCATTGCAGGGTTCGGGCTTTGGTTGTTTTCACTCGGCTGCACGGCCATTTCCGTGGGCGGTTTAATGACCATCCGGGGCTTTACCAATCGCGTTTACTGAGCCGAACACGATGAGCGCAATCTGTGCGGGATCGGGTGTCGATTCCTTGTTCCTGACGCCTGACCCCTGTCACCTTGCTTCACTTCAGCTTCATCTCCGTCCCCAGCGGCAACAACTCGCTGAAGCTCATCGTCCGCGTTGCATCCGCAGCCGGGAAAACCACCGCCGCTTCGGGCTCGATGAATTCCGCCAGAACCTGCCTGCATGCGCCGCACGGCGGGCTGGCCGTTCCATTCAGATTCGCAACCGCGACGGCTGCAATGCGCACCCCAGGGCCGAATTGCGAAACCGCTCGCACCAAGGCCGCCCGCTCCGCGCAAATCGTCAGCCCGTAGCTCACGTTCTCGACATTGGTTCCAGTCACCGTCTCGCCATTCGTCAGCCGCAGCGCCGCACCCACTCGGAATTTTGAGTATGGCGAGTAGGAGTTCTCGGCCGCCTTCCGCGCCAGCTCCATCAATCTTTCAAGTTCCTGCTGATTCGCGCCTGTTTTCATGAATGTGCCCCAAACTTGCACCTGGAGTAAGAACTAGAGGCTAATCGATCGCTGCGGCCCCTGTACACCGCGGCATTCCGCGTGCCGCCGGGCCCGCTTTTCCATGGCCCCTCGCCTGTAGCCTCAGGGCTGCAAGGTCAAAAAATCTCTGCTCAGAATGCGCTCATGGTTATATTCGCGATCCAGCGGTCTGGTTCCGGGCCAATTTGCTAACCGGCTGTTTTGCTCTCCGCACTCCCCATCAGCCGTTCCACTTCGTCATGCAACCGGGCAGTAATCGCCGCCTCGGTCTCCTCGGGACCGAAGCAGATGGCCTCGCCCACGTGAATCTCGATGGTCCCCGGACGGAACCAGCGGCGCTGTCCCGTCTTCAGCTCGCCCAGCCCGCGCATGGCCACCGGCAGCACCGGCACATAGCTCTGCTTAGCCAGCAATCCGACGCCCATCCTGAAACGCGCCATCTGGCCATCAGGGGAGAGCGTCCCCTCGGGAAACACAAGTACGTTGTAGCCGTGGTCCAGGGCTTTGCCAGCGTGGGCAAAGCTCCGTTGGAAGTCGCGCTGGCTGGGCAGGGGAAAAACATTGAAGAGCGCAGTCACAAGCCAGTAGGCGGGCTGCCCAAAAATGTAGAAGCTCTTGTCGCCCGGCTTCCATGGATTGCGCCAATGCCGGAATTGCGCGAGCATTTCGCCCAGCATGGCTATCGACATCCACCGCCGGTATGGCGCCGGCAGAGCATCGACGATCAACGCTCCATCGTAGGACGTGACGTGGTTGGCGACGATGATCAACGGTCCCTTCGGCAGCGGTTTGTCCGGCCCCACAATGCGCGGCGCAACCAGCAGCCAGGTCATCGGCCGCAGAACCGCCTCGACAAACGCCGCGCGAATCCACTGGAACGGCTTCCACCACGGCCACTGCGGATAAACAAAGCGGGGCCGCCCCGGTTCGCCCGGCGCCAGTTGCGCCGCCGGCTGCATTGGCTGCTTCTCCTCGGCGCTTTGTTCCTTTGCTCGTTTGGCCTCCTTGTCCCTGTCTTTTTGATCCCTGACCTCTGATCCCTGATCTCTGCTCCCCGACCTCTGTTCTCTGTTTTCCGGGCCCTGGTCCCTGCTTGCTGGTCCCTGATTTACGACCGTGCGCAGCTCTCCCAGAGTCTGCACCTCCTCAAGCAGGCTCGTGCCCGAAATAATCCCCAGACGCTCTTCGATGGCCGAGGCCAGCTGCACGCGCCCCAAGCTGTCGAGGTGGAGATCCTCCGTCAGCCGAAGCTCGTCTCCCACGCCGGGATGTGCTTCCCCGGTAATTTGCGCGATCAGCGCCAGCAACCAGTCCGCCGACGGCCCGAAAGCGTGGTCGCCGTTGGTCGCCGCCTTGCCGCGCGATGGCGTCGCCGCTGCGGTCTGGATGCGCGCAAGCCAAGCCGCGACCGGCTTACGCCTCACCTTTCCCGTCGAGGTCCGCGGCAGATCGGGCTCCGGCCACAGCACCCAGCGAGTGATGCGCTGAAACTCCGGCAGCGTGGCATTGGCGCGCTCGATCGCCGCCAGCGCGCAGTCGCCCGATCCCCGGCAGGCCAGCACCGCGCACGGCTCCGGTCCCGTTGGAGTGTCCATCGCCACCACCGCGCATGCCGCCACGTCGGGCTGTTCCTCGATCGCCGATTCTATGTCCTCCGGGTGGATGTTTACGCCCGCTGCCGTTACGATAACTTCACTCTTCCGGCCCAGGAACCTGAGCTCGCCGCTCTCCTGCCGTTCCGCTATGTCTCCCGTTGCCAGCCACTCGTCCTCGCGCGGCCGCATCGCTCCCTCTTCCCATGTCGCTCCGGAGATCACCGCCCCGCGCACCAGCACTTCGCCGTCGGGGCCGAGCTTCACCTCGCGGCCCGCGAGCGGCTTGCCGATCGTCCCTTCTGCCACATGAAAAGGATGATTGAGCGTGATGAGCGCTGTCGTCTCGGTCATGCCGTAGCCTTGAATGAGCACAAAGCCGAGCGCATTCCAGAATTGCTCCAGCGGCCCCGGCAGCGCGCCGCCCCCCGACACGAATGCCCAGAACTTCAAGCCGAACTCGCGATGCACCCGTCGGAAGCGCCACCAGCGCCGCCATGGGCCGATCTTTTCAGCCGACGCTGCTACGCGCTCAGCCAACCCCTCATGCGTCGCCTCCAAATGCGTTTTCAGAAGCGCCAGCACGCGCGGCACCGCGGCCAGAACGGAGATACGTTCGCCCTGGATCAGCTCGATCAGGTGCGGAGCTGCCAGCCGGCTCTCGAAGTGCAGCTCGGCTGTGAGCACCGGTGGCACCCAAAGACCCATCGTCTGCCCGAACACATGGCTCAGCGGCAATGTGTGCAGAATGCGCAGCGGATGAACCAGCCGTTCGTATCGCATGTAGGGCTTGGCGCCGTCTTCGATAGGCCCTACGCTGGCCAGCACATTGCCGTGCGTCAAAACAATTCCCTTAGGGTCGCCCGTGGTCCCGGAAGTGAAAAGAATCTCCAGCGGGGTCTTATCCGAAAGCCCGGAGATGGCGCCCATCTCGGCCGCCGGCAGGTCGCGTTGCCAGTCTTCGAAGGCAAGAGTGGGAATCTGCGGTGCGCCCCGGGCGCCAAGCTTGGCCAGAAGCAGTGCGTCGCCGACTACAATCTTCGGGCTCACGTCTTTTGCCACGCGCGCCACAAATTCCGCGGTCCCGAATGCATCCAGCGGCACGGCAAGCACGCCGCGCAGCATGCAGCCATGAAAAGCGGCAATCCACTCCGCGCTGTTCTCAGCCCAGATCAGCACCCGGTCGCCCTCGACGATCCCTCGCTTGTCGAGCAACGCGGCAAACCGGCCCGCAAGAAGAGCCAGCTCGCCGTACGTCGTGACCCGCCGGCGGTTCCCCTGATAGCGCACCACGGCAACTTCGCGGTTGAAGCGGCGAAAGTCGTCGATCAGCGTGGCCAGGTGATCGCGCATGACGGCTCCGGCTGCACCATTTTCGATTCTGGCTATACAGAAAGTAGGACGAAATCGAGTGAATCGAAGATGCTTTCGTTCATGTTAGCAGTGCAAAGCGAGATGGCCGCGAGGTGACGCCGGCGCGCGCCGGCTTTCGGATATGATGGTCTGCGCTATGAAAAACCCAATGAATCGAGCTGCTTGCCGCAGTCTGGCGCTCGGCGGAGTCTGCGGCGTGCCTGGCAGCCCGGTCGCCGTCCAAAACCTCCGCGCCTCATTCCGGGACTTGCATGACGTGGGTCTCGTGGTCGCTTCAGTCCCGCCCGCGGCGGTCGACTTACACTGGTAAAATCAGGTGTATTCCCCATGAAAAATCTCGCCATCGGCCTTTATCTGTTCGTAACCGTCGCGCTGCTGTGCTTTGCCTACAATCAGGCCATTTACGTTGCCCCCAACGACGCTGCGCAGGGCGAGATGTTCCGCATCATTTACTACCATGTGCCGTCGGCATCGGTGGCGTTCCTGTTCTTCGCCGTCAGCCTCATCGGTTCCATCGGCTACCTTGCCGCGCGGCAGAGCAATGCAGATCGTGCCCAAATGTTTGACGCCTGGGCGCTCGCCGGCGCTGAAGTCGGCGTCGTGTTCTGCACCGTCGTGCTCGTCACCGGCCCGCTCTGGGGCCGCCGCGCCTGGGGCATGTGGTGGACCTGGGACGCGCGCCTCACCACCACGCTGGTTCTCTGGCTCATTTACGTCAGCTACCTGCTCCTGCGCCGCTTTGCCGCCGGGCCCCAGATGCAAACTCTTGCCGCGGTGCTCGGCATATTCGGCGCGCTCGACGTGCCCATCGTTTACATGTCGAACCGCTGGTGGCGCACGCAGCACCCTGCGCCCGTCTTTGGCGGCGACCAGAACTCCGGCATGGATCCATCGATGATCGGCGCCTTTCTGTGGAACATGCTCGCCTGGTTCCTGTGGGGTGTGCTTATTCTTGCCTTCCGTTATTGCATTGAGCGCCGGCAGCAAAGGATTGCCGCCGCGGAAGCCGAAGAAGCGTTGAATTCGTGATTGCGTCCGTCTGCGCCGGTTGAATTGAGTTCCGCTATGAAGAAATTTGGTACAGCTCTGATCCTCGCCGTCCCCATCGTCCTCTTCCTCTGGGCTTGCTTCCTCGTCTTTGCCGCGCCGCCGGAGCCGCCATTCGACTGGCGGGCGCATATGTCCCAGGCCGAGCACGATTCGATCGTCGCCACGCTCAATCATCTCTACACGCGCGCGGCATACACCGTGACGTGGGCCGTCCAGCTAGGCTACGCGGCATGGCTCCTGGTCAGGTGGCAGTCGCAAAAGCGCAGCCTGACGCGCTGAAAAATTCGTCGTCGTGAGCGGAGATTGGCCGGCACCTCGGCCAATCGGAGTCGAAGGACGTGCAATTCGGCATCCAGCCCGATAAACCGCGCTTCTGGATCGGCGTCGCGGCCTTCGCCCGGCCCCTTTGTCACATCCCGTTGTGCACTCCATCACGACCTAAGCTCAACCCGCGCCGCACGATGCCTTTCGTCACTCTCCAAAGCACGCGCCCGCTACCACTTCCGCGTCTCCATCCAGCTTTTCGTGCTATTTAAAGATCCCTCTCATATCGTCGATGATCGAGTGGTTGACAGGCTGCACGACGGTTTGTTGCGTTTAGGTTCTCAGCCTTGGACTCTCGCGCTGCGGCGTCACTTTCTTCCGCAGCAGGCAAGCGCGCCTCTTGGGCGTTCCTGAGGCCAACTGTCCACCACCGCCGAGCGCCGTATAGGGACCTCGATCATGCACGACCTCCTGATTGCTCTGGCCTTTATCGGTATGGTCGTTGCTCCGGCCATCGTGGCCGCGAACTGCTCAACCGAAGTCACCGACGAACCCAGGTCAAAATAACTTCCACGCTGCTCCGCCCCCGCGCGCCCGGCCAGATCGCCGCTTTCACAAGACCTCTCCCGATTTGCGTTGTCAGAGCCTTTCTCTCGATTTGCGTCACTACCTAACGTTGCCCTTCCCTCCTGCACCCGCTAAACTGATGGATCGAGGCATTTCATGTTAGTCGTCATGAAAGCGCAGGCTACGCCGGAGGAAATCCAGGCAGTCTGCGACCATATCGTGGAGTTGGGTTTCCGGCCTCATCCCCTTCCGGGGGCCCAGCGCACCGCCATTGGCATCACTGGCAATCAGGGCGAAGTTGACCGCGGCAATCTGGAATCGCTCTCCGGCGTTCAGGAAGTCATCCGCGTCTCCAAAGCGTACAAGCTCGCCAGCCGGGACGTAAAAGAGGAAGACACGGTCGTCCGCTTTTCCGGATCCTGTGCCGCCATCGGCGGCCGTGACCTGGCGGTCATCGCTGGACCATGCTCGATTGAAAATCGTGACCAGGCCTTTACCATCGCAGCCGAGATCGCCGCATCCGGAGCGCACTTTTTCCGTGGCGGCGCCTACAAGCCGCGCACCTCGCCTTACGCCTTTCAGGGACTGGGCCTTGAAGCCTTGAAAATCATGGCCGAAATCCGCGAAAAATTCGGGCTGCGCATCGTCACTGAAGCGCTCGACTCTGAAACCCTCGACCTGGTCGCAGAATGGGCCGACGTGATCCAGATCGGCGCGCGCAACATGCAGAACTTTTCACTGCTCAAGAAGGCCGGCAAACTGCGCAAGCCCGTGCTCATCAAGCGCGGCATGAGCGCCACTCTCGAAGAGTTCCTGATGGCCGCCGAATACGTGATGAGCGAGGGCAACTACGAAGTCATTCTCTGCGAGCGCGGCGTGCGCACATTCACCGACCACACGCGCAACACGCTTGACCTCAGCATCGTGCCCGCGCTGCACCACGTCAGCCACCTGCCCGTACTCGTCGACCCCAGCCACGGGACGGGCCGCCGCGACAGCGTCTTGCCCATGGCCCGGGCGGCCGTGGCGGCGGGCGCCGACGGCGTCATGGTTGAGGTGCACAACCATCCCGAAACCGCGCTCTCCGACGGTCCGCAGTCTCTTTATCCCGCGCAGTTCGCAACCATGATGAGTGACCTCGAAAAGATCGCGCCGGTCGTCGGCCGCCGCCTGGGGCGAACCGTCTCAATTCCTGCCGCCATTGACGCAAAGTAGCAGGCACTTAAAATGGCGTGTCATCCTGAGCGGAGTGAAGCGAAATCGCAAGCCTGTTCTGAGCCAAGACGGCATAAGGGATCGAAGCCGAACCGGGACTTGCAGTTCGATTCCGCGCTCCCTGCATTCCTCTGTGCTGTCCTTGCCTTCCCGCTCACCGCATGCCGCACCTCCGACTTTCCTCAGTACCCGCCCAGTTATCGCGAGTACATCTACGTAACCAATAGCGGCAGCGACACGGTAACGGTACTCGACGTGGTCAACGTCCGCGTGGACCGCGAACTGCCCGTGGGCCGCGATCCAGTCGCCCTTGCCGCCGGTCCTGCGCGCAATGAGATTTATGTCGTGAACTCCGGCGCTGCGCCGGCCAACGGTTCGCTCTCCATCATCGATGCGGAACACAACGCGGTCGTAGCCACCGTTCCTCTTCACCGCCAGCCGCTCTCAATTGATTTGAATGCAGCCGGGACCAGAGCCTATGTGGTCAACTCCGGCTCCAACTCCGTCTCAGTCATCGATCTTGGGGCCCGTCACGAGACCGCTCAGATTCCTGCCGGCGATCAGCCGGTTGCGGCACGCCTTGCGCCGGATGGCAAATCCCTCG
This sequence comes from Acidobacteriaceae bacterium, assembly GCA_030040935.1. GTDB lineage: Bacteria > Acidobacteriota > Terriglobia > Terriglobales > Acidobacteriaceae > Telmatobacter. The sequence continues at coordinate 9,909 of JASHSG010000303.1, forward strand.
TGGTGGCCAACCTCCATGGCAACTCGGTGACGATCATCGATCCGCTTGGCGCGACGGTGCGCGCTACATTCACAGGCTGCCCCGGAGCTTCTGAAGTGGTCATCCTTCCCGACTCCTCGAAAGCATTTGTCTCCTGCTCCGCCGGCCATCAGGTCATGGTCGTCGCCTTGGCGCAGCCCGATGCGCGTCCCGCTCAGCCCGACCGCCTTGAAACGCTGATGGACGTGGGCCGCGGACCTGTCGATCTCGCCATGAAGCCCGACGGCGGCGAGATCTTCGTCTCCAACTCCCTTTCCGACTCTGTATCGGAAATCTACAACTCGACGGACGAGGTGGGAGACACTTACATGATCGGCAACAATCCCATCCGCGGGCTCGTCTCCCGCGACAACTCATTGCTTTACGTGGCCAACCTGCAGTCGCAGGAGGTTACCGTCTACTCCATCGACGAGGGCAAGCGCGTGGGCTCGATTCAGGTTGGCGACGGGCCCGCCGCGTTGGCGTTTTCGGCTGGCGGGCATTTGCTTTTTGTCGCCGATCGGCGCTCCGGCGACGTTGCCGTGGTGCGCACCTCAACGCAGTCGCTGTTCACCCTGCTCCCGGCCGGCAACGATCCCGATGCCATCGTCGACAAGGCCTTCGACGTGCAGTGAGCTTACGGCGTCGCCCCCGCGCCCGCTGCCGGCGCATTCGCAGCCGCGGTCACTTCCGGCCCCACCAGAACTCCATCATCGAGCGAGGCCGCTACAAGCCGGTCGCCGGCGGCGCGGATCAAAACGATATCGTAGCCCGTCCGCCACCAATCCCATGTCATCGTCTTCGGGTCGATGGCGTAGACCTGGTCGCTCGATCGCGAGCTGACCAGAATTCTCTTCGACTCCCCGTCGTAGCTCAGATCGTCGATGTCGCGGAACGCAAGGCGGTGAATCCACATCCACGACTTTCCCGCATCGCGGCTCAGGTAAACGCCTTCGCGCGCGCCCAGCCACAGCGTGCCGTCGGGTGAGAACACCACCCGGTGAATGCGCGTGAGCATGGTCGGCAGCCCCATCGGCCACCAGCTTTTTCCTGCGTCCGTTGAAATCACTACGCTGTCGGCGCGCGCCGCCACCATGTTGTCTCCGTGAACCGTCACGGATACATAATCGCCCTCGCCCATCACCGGGCCGCCCTGCCAGCTCGCACCCTGGTCGCGGCTGGTCACGAGGCCGTAGCCTGTGGCTGCCACCCACACGTCCCCTGAAACGTCCAGCGCGTTTACCGGGCTCTCCAGTTGGATGGTCGGCTGCTGCACCTCCTTCTCGAGGTTGACCTTGGTGTGCATGTGCGTCTGCGTGATCGTTTTCGCAACTGTGTTGACGATGGCGTTCCGGGGCAGCCAGATGAGAGCCCCGGCCGCGCCGCTCGGCCCAGTTGTTGATCCCTTCGCGGCGGGCGCTGCCCGCCCTGATGGTGCCGGTGCGCTTTTTCTGGCCCTCGCCGCAGGCGAATACGCGGTTCCTGACGTATTTCCTCTATCCCCCAGCACGAAAATCCCGTGGTCGGTCCCGGCCACCACGCGCCCATCCTTCGCCTGCGCCAGAGCGAACACGTCCCGCCCGTCCAGGCCCGATCCCAGCTGTTCCCAGTGCATCCCGCTGTCGCTCGAACGAAAAACGCCGCCGTACCTCTTGTCGTTGACCACGCCTGCGTACAGCACTTCGGGATTGTCGCGGTCAACCAGAACCGCCTCAACTTTGCGTTCCGAAATCCCCTGGTTCGACGGCCTGAACGTCGCGCCCTGATCCTCGCTCTCGAGCACGCCGCCGCGATCCGTCGCCAGCAGCACGCGATCCGAATCGAGGGGATCGACGTAAACCGCATTCACCACCACGTCTGCGCGCGTCATGCGCTTGAATGTTTTACCGGCATTCACAGTCTTGTACAGTCCTTCCGTTGTCCCCGCGTACACCACGTCCCGCTTCTCCGGATCCTGCATCAGGCTCCGCGTCCTTCTGGCTTCAGTCGGAATGCCCTGGATCCTGCGGAAGAGAAGGCCCGCATCTTCGCTCTTGTAGATCCCGCTGCACGCGCTCAGGTAAACCGTTCGCGGATGCTCGGGGTCAACGATGATCGAAAACACGTCCGAGTCCACAATCAGTCCCTGCTTGATGCTGCGCCAGGTCTTGCCCGCGTCGGTCGTCTTCCAGGGCAGATGCCACGTCCCGGCATAGACTGTGTCCGGGTTTCCCGGATCGACCGCCAGCGACTCAATCTCATGAATCTCGTGCGAGTCCGGCGGGCTGATCCCGGTCCACGTCGCTCCGCCATCGCTCGAGCGGAAAACCCCCTGTAATGTTCCGGCGTACAGAACCTCTGGATCGGAAGGTGCCTGCGCCAGTGCATGCACCGGCTGACCCTTCAATTCCTTCGCCTCGCGCCAGCTTTGGCCGCCGTCGTGGCTGATCCAGACTCCGCCGTCGACGGAGTTATTCCAGGCACCCACGTAGATCGTCCTGGGGTCCGCGGAATCCACTTCAATGCTGTCCAGCACCAGCCCATCCTCGCTGCCCAGCTTCGCCAGCCGATGCCAGCTTGCGCCTTCGTCCATCGATTCGTAGAGCCAGCTGTTGGTCGTGCCCAGCAAAAGATGCTTCGGCTGCCCCGGAAAAGCGGCGAATGCCCGCGCATCACCACCCGCCGGACCTGCTACAGTCCATGCGCTTTCCGCCCGCAGGTACACCGCTCCGCACAAAAATGAAATCAGGAAAAGATTTTGCGCCGCAACCCCAATTCCGCGCCTGTGATCTCGAATACCCGCGAAACCGCTCATTCAGCCTTCAAACTCCCGCTCATCTCCTTCCAGAATAGACAATTCCGAGCCCGAAAAGCGAAGCGGCCGACCCACGCTGTGCACGGGTCAGCCTCTTCGCGCTGCACTTGAAGATTCTCGTTTGCTCGGGCCAGCACCACCTTGCGCGGCCCTCGAATTTGAGGATAATGCTGGGCGATACGGCCCGAGCAGCCCCGTCTCTGCTCAGCGCGCTGCATAGGTTCCGGCGCAGGTCTGTTGATTCTCCTGCCCGGTAGCGCCTGTTGCCTTGCAACTGCCCGAGCGCGAGATACTCATTGCAATCCCTGTGCCGCCCACAATCTTGTCGCTCACCGTAGCGGCATTCGTCGCGGCGCCGGTTTTCTCGGCGACCGCCGTGGATCAAGGCCCGCATCGACCTTTGCGCCCCAGAAGCACCCGCCTACAGCCGGAAATAAATCCCGATCACCGGTTCGGCCGTATGTGTGAATGAGTTCGTCGATGAAAACGCGCTGGCAATCGCAGGCGCCTTGTAAACATTGCCGCGGTATTGGAGACGAAGGCCGAGGTGCGGCAATAGTTCCCAATCCAGCCCCCCTCCGTAGACAAACACGCCCTGGAACGACGTGCTGGTAGCGGCAGCCGTTGTGCTCTGCATGCAGAGTGGGTTCACCGTGCCGCAGCTCGTCGTGGTGACCGTGCCGCCGCTGGGAACGTTAAGCAAAAGCCCGCCGCCGGCCAGCGCAAAAGGGCGCAGGTTCGCGGCGTGGACTGACACGATCCAGTCGCCTGTAACCTCATGAGCGTTGTTTTCAATGGCGGCGCTCGTCACCGTGCAGCTCGGAATCACCCCTCCCGCCGGGCACGCAATGGAACTGGGCTGAAACCCCTGGTCGGCACGGTTAAAGGCGTAGGTTGCCTCGTATCCAACCAGCGGATTCTTGATCTGCCTGAGCTCAAACAGCCCGCCTGCCTGATTCGATGGGCTTTGCGTGGTGTTGTTGCCTGAAGTTGCACCGTTGAATGCACCGTAGACGCTCAGCGCCACGGAGGTCTGCGCCTGCCCCACGGCGCCGGTGAAGATGACCGGAGCGGCGCATAGAATTGCACGAATGATTGTGAAAAAGTTGCGCATCGCTGTCTCCTTTTATGCTCGTGAACCCGGACGAATGCAATCGAGAGTCTGGTTGCTCGACTCTTGGCCTCGGGCCACAATTTTGGACGACGGGAATGCGGTTTCGTGTGCCGCGGCATGAACCAACGTTGGCGATCGAGTGTTTGCCCAGGAAGCGCGAAGAGGCTGACCAGCTTGTGTGCCGGCCAGCCTCAACGCAGGGCTGGAAGTGACTTCCTTTTGTTGGGCCGGCCCACAGTGAAACCTGGGGCCGGCCGAGCTTCAGAGAACAGCGCAGTCTTACTGGGCGGCCTTCGCGTGATGCCGCTCGGCCAGTGGCTTGCGCAGCTCCGGTTTCACCGCCGTCTCGTCGACCGGCGTCGTGCCCGGCACATCGGTCGTGAACGTCGCGCCCGCCGGCACCAGGTAGTCCTCCGCGGTCTGTCCCGGAGTCGATCCCGTGGCCGCGCTGATGCGCGAGGCGTCGATTCCCTGC
>JASHSG010000304.1 GCA_030040935.1 Acidobacteriaceae bacterium
ACTGGCTCCGCCGGCTGCCGCTAACTTGCCATGCGGAAGCTTGTCGCCATATAAGCCGCTTTGTCCCGCAACAGGATCGCGGCCCCGGTAAACGTGACCCGGGTCAGCTTCCAAATCTCGGCCCGCATATCCTCGACGCGCGCATCGGCGAGCTCGTAACTCATTCCCAGCTTCTCCGGTGCGTGCGCTTGAATGGCTCGCGCCACCTCGGGAAAGTCGCGCGCGTACAGGTACCCTCGCACCACCAGCCGCGACCCGACGACATTGGCCTCGGTGAGCAGGCCGATCTTGCGCCGTGCATCGTGACCGTCCCATCCCGGCCGATAATCCACGGCCATGCCCAGCAGCGAGGGCAATGCCTTCTCTGCTGCTTCCCGCGTCAGCATCACGCGATGCCCGCGCGCCCCGGCCGGCGCTTTGTCGCTGGCCGCGTTCACCACCGTAAGCACGCCCTCAAATGGCACCCGATTGGGGTGCTTGTCTACATGAGGAATCTCCACTGCCATCGCTTCCATTTGCATCTGCTCGCTCCGCTCCGTTATGAACTCAGTCCCCCAGTCCCTACGCTTCCTGTCGGCGCGCTGCCTGGTTTCCTTCTGCCACTCTCGCCTGAGCCGCCCGATTCTGCTCGAGCGGCGCCAGTCCACGCATCGCCCGCACCTCGTCGATGGTGAGCACGCCGGCCTGCAACAGTTGCACCTGCACCTGCAACTCGGTCTCCTCGTCGCGCGCGCTCAACTCGTTAAAAGCAAACTCGAACTCCCGCCAGCCGATGCACTTCGCGAAAAGGTCGCGGGTGATGTGCCCTGCGAGCAGCATGGCCAGCGGCGAGATCGCGCCACGAAACGCTTCGTCGGCCATTTCCGACGCCGTCGACTGGTTTACGTCTGCCTCCAGTCCCAGCATGAGCGGCGGAAGTCCGAACGCGTTCGCCACCATCCGGATCAGGAACTCTTGCCACTGGAGACGCAGATCCGCGTCCGTGCCCTGGGCGAACCGGAGCACCTCAGGCTTCTGTTCCGTCGAAATCAGCGGCACCCGCCCCGTGCCCTCGATCTCGTCCTGCCACCAGCGGATCAGCCGGTCGTGTTGCGCGGGCGTCGCCTCGTTCAGCCATAGCGCGTATTGCGCAACTGAATTCGCCGCCAGCTTGCCCGCGAATCGGTGCGCGCTCAAAAATTGATTCACCGTCTCGAAGGCAACCTCCAGCGGCCCCAGCCCGAATGGCGTAAAGCTGCGCGGGTTGATCCGGATGTACATCAGTTGCCGGTCGAGCAGCTCCACCGCGCTGGACTCCAGTTGTCCCGCCACAGCCTGTGCGTAGCGCGGCGTATCCTCTGCGCCGTCCCACCTGGCGTTGATGCGGATCGACGCGCCGTCCACCGGCCACAGCATCGCCGGCCGTTCCCCGTCGCCGGTCGGCTCCATCTCGATGGCTCCGAACCCGCCCGTCAGCGCATCCTCGATCGCTTGCTCGATAAGCGTGCGAAAGCTGTCAGCCGGGTTCGGCTCCTCCAGCGTGCGCCGCAGCGCCCGCAGCTTGCGCGCAGCAAACGACACATCTTCCGGACGTACGCCGCGCCGCACCCTCACCTGCCAGTCCATCGCTGCAATGCGATCCTTGATTACGTTGATCGCCCGACGCACCAGCGGCGTTTCCGCAAACCGGCGCAGGTTCATCGGCGTGGGCTTGGGCAAGTGACGCCCCGGAAATTCGACCGGACTCAAAATCGTCGGCAGAGCCAGCGTCCTGCGCTCCGCCTCTGCCTCGGCATCGAGCTTCATCGCCCGTCCCTGTCCGGCCCTGCCGCCATCGATCCCGTGGCGGGCCTGCCGCCACATCTCTCGTAATTGCTCACCTACCTTCACGCGCGCACCTTCCTTCAAAAACAAAAGGCATGGCCACACGGCCATGCCTTCTTCGCCTTTCAGTTTTTCCCGATCAGAATTTTGTCCCGAGCCGATCCTGCCTCAGTCGCACCAGGTTACGGCTCCTGGACCCCTGAATTCCATCAACAAGGTTCATCCTACCGCGAACCCGGATAATTATCGGCAAACTTCAAAAAAATATTTTCAGCTGGGCGAGGCAAGGCCTCAGCCACTGTGACAAAAAGACTTAAGGCCACGCACAGGTTGCGATCGCTCCTCCAGTTTCCGGGCGCGAGCACTTTACAAATTCAGCTCGCGGCGCGCCGTCTCGGCCACACGGCCCATATCCGAAGTGGTCAGCACGCGGATCCGGTGTTCCTCCATCGTCTCCACTCCAAACCGGTAGAGCGCCAGCCGCTCCGGCTCTTCGTCTGTCGCCCCCACCCGCGCCGCCGGCTCGATCACGGCCGTCAATTCGAGCTCTGCCTTCTCAACGCGCTCCACGCCGGCCCGCAGTGCAACCTCTGAAAATGCCAGCACCTTGGCCATCTCCAAGCCAGGATCGAAACTCACAGCGTGAAACATGCGCACGATCCCGTTCGGCCTGTATCCCACGTCGATGCGCAAGGGATCCCCGGGCCTCGTGTACTCCGATGCCGCAATTCTCTTGCGCAAAAGGTCCCACACGCCCGCCTGCTCGAACTCCGTGCGCATCCGCGACTGGATCGCGGCGCGGCCGTTCAGCCTTGGTGTCCGCTCCCGCGGCATCGGTTCCACATAGAGCCGCATCAATTCCTCCAGGCCGGCAGGCATGCTTTCGGCCAAGTAGGCCTTGGGCTCGGTCATCTGCACATTCAACGAGAGCGACTCGTCGAAAAGCCGCATCATACGGCCGCCAGGATCCTGCGGATCGGTTCCCTCGTGGAGCCGCCTCCGCAGCTCGCTTTCCATACTCTCAAGCAGCGCTGTGTCGGCATCCGGATCGAGACAGCGCACCCGGCGCCAATCGCGTGTCAGGCGGACTTCGATCTTCCCATCCCCGCGCCCACCTGGCCCACCCTTCCCAGAGTCGTCTGTCCCCCCCGACTCCCGCAGGATCACGCCGATGTGCACACTCTCGTTTCTGACCACGTCCGGCACATACCGTAACAGCTGAAACTCGCAACGACGCCGTTCAGTTCCAATCGCCATTGAACCCCGCGCTCACCTTCCAGCCTTCATTCTTCGGTTCGCAGCCCGCAGCTGTCGTTCTCAAGTTGCCAGATTTCAGAAAAGCGCATCCATCCAGAACCGGCCCTTCGATGCCCCTGCTCGCTGTTCCGCAGGCCCGCCTGCACCTCGGTTCTTATTCCCTCATTCTCCAGTCCTTGGATCCTCAGTCCCTGGTCCCCTCGTTCCGCAGTCCCCGGTCTCTATCCCCTTTTCCGAGCCTTCAATTCACCCTCATGCTACTCCACCTTGCCCCGCTCCATGCCGCGTCTTCCATTTCTTCCCCACTCTCTCCCCATTTCGGAAATGGCTTCCGATCCGAGTTCCCAAACGCCTCCACCAGTTCCCGGATCCGGTTCTGCCGCCTGACGAGTTTCTCCACCAGCGCCTCCATCTCCGACTGGTCGCCTCCGTACCACTCGGGGGGCACAGTATTCGCAACCTCCCAGATCGTTTCCGCCGGCATCGTCTCCAGCCGCGTCAGCCAAGGCTCAAAGGACTCCCATCCTCTCACCTCACTGTAAACATCGTTCCGGTAGTAAACCCCTCTGAGAGGCGCATCCTCAAAGCGCCACTCTCCGGCCTGAAAGCAGTATCCGAAGTCAATGAAGACGGCCTTGTAGCGCCGCTCTCTCTGGCGCCGCGTGAAGACCGCCTGCCGCCCGTTGGCATTGCCCGTCCATTTGTCCAGCGCCAGGATGCCGGCGAACTCTCTAAGGTTCCTGAGTTCTACGAGCTCGTCCTCGGTTAAGAAGTCCACTACCTGGCCTGGCATCGTTCCTCCGGCAAAGCGCGACCCGAACTGCAATCCCGCCTGGCAGCGCTCGTGTGTCGACCCCAGGTCCATCTCCAGCTCTGGCGTGTTTTCTATCAGCCAGCTCGAGACCTCAACCAGATCGGTTTCGGGCACGGTCAGACCCACCGCCTGCGCCAGCCGCGAAGCCATCAGCTCGTTGGCCAGCACGCGCGTGTGCTGGGGGTTGTTCTGGAATTTGACCACGTAGACATGCCCGTCGGCGCCCAGCATCAACTGGCCCTGCGCGCCGCCCCTCATGCGCCGGATCTGCTGCACCGCCAGAACCGCCACTGTGTCCCTCGCCGTCCCTCGAATGCTCTAAAGAATTCTAATTGACCCCTGGAAACCATTCAGAGCAATCGCCTTATTCATTCAGCACAGATGATTGTTCCGCCCGCAGGCACAATCCATGCTACACTCAAGCCAATCGTAGAATTCGATCTGAAGTTCTTGCCTGTTCCGGTTACCGCCTGCACGCAACACTCCACATTGCATTCAGCGGTAATTCAGCACTTCAAGGAGCAACTCCATGGAACAAGGCACAGTCAAGTGGTTCAATGACGCAAAAGGCTTTGGTTTTTTGAGCCGTGAAAACGGCGAGGACGTCTTCGTCCACCACACCGCCATTCAGGCCACAGGCTTCCGGTCCCTGCAGGAAGGCCAGCGCGTCCAGTTCGACGTCACTAAGGGCCCCAAGGGATGGCAGGCCGAGAACGTCCAGGTCATCTGAAGGCGACGCCTCAGTGGCCGCACACCGGATTCCGGAACAGCTTCATGCACCTTTGAATCTCCGGAACGACAAACAATTCCGGAACCCGAAAAACAGGAGGGACGGCAAACCGGCCGTCCCTCTTTTTTCGCGCTGCGGCGATTCCGAATTGTTCACTGTGAATCCTGAACTGTGAACTGATACCATTGATCTCTTGAAAGCTCGCGCCGCGGGCTCTCTCAAAGACATTCCATGGAAAGAGGTTCACGTGGCCGACACCACAAACATCAAAGATAAGGCCGAGCGCAAGAAGCTCAAGCGCGCGGCGCGCAAAAAAGCTGCCCCCAAGGCCAAGCGCACCACTCCCCGCGGCTCGCTCAAGAAGAAGGTCAAGAAGATGGCGCGCGGCCAGTCGAAACGCTAACAAGAACAGCCGTCAGCTCTCAGCCGTCAGCCACAAGCGCTTTCGCGCGGACGACTCACCTCTTTTTCGCGTGATTCGGCTGATAGCTGACGGCTGATAGCTGAAAGCTGTCCGTCATGCCCAGTCAGTTCTTCGCCCGCAAATCGATCGACAAGCTCATCAGCGATTCGACGGAGCCCGAGCACGCACTGAAGAAGACGCTCGGGCCGTGGTCGCTCACTGCGCTCGGCATCGGCGCCGTCATCGGCTCGGGCATCTTCACCGTCATCGGCACCGCTATCTCCGGCGAGCAGTTGCCCAACGCCACCATCACCGACACTCCTCTCATCCACTACGTCCTGACCCACACCGCGCTCGCCGGCCGTCCCGGTGCCGGCCCCGCCATCGCCGTCTCCATGGTCCTGGTCGCCTTCGTCTGCGCGCTCACGGGCCTTTGCTACGCCGAGCTGGCTTCCATGATCCCCATCGCCGGCTCGGCCTACACCTACACCTACGCCACGCTCGGCGAGCTCATTGCCTGGGTCATCGGCTGGGACCTGATCCTTGAATACGCCGGCTCCAACATGAGCGTCAGCGTGGGTTTCGCCGCTCACGTAGTCGACCTCCTCGACTGGTTCGGCCTCCACCCTGGCGCACGCTGGATCTCGCCCGCCTACCTCCCCGACGGTCTCCAGGATCTTGCCGGCAGAAATATCTACAACCCTGGCTGGCACTTTGGCTTCAACATCCCGGCCTTCCTGATCGTCATGTTTCTCACCGTCATTTTGGTACGCGGGATTCGCGAGTCCGCTTCCACCAACAATATGATGGTCGCCTTCAAGCTCATCGCCATCCTCATCTTCGTCTTCGCCGCCATCGGCTTCATCCATCCTGCCAACTGGCATCCCTTCATGCCCAACGGATGGTCCGGCGTCCTTACCGGCGGCTCCATCATCTTTTTCACCTACATCGGCTTCGATTCCGTCTCCACCGCCGCCGAAGAGTGCCGCAATCCGCAACGCGATCTGCCCATCGGCATCATCGCCACACTCGTTGTCTGCACCATCCTCTACGTCGCGGTCGCCGTCTGTTTAACGGGTCTCGTCCCCTGGCAATCGATGGTGGGCGACGCCGCACCCGTCGTCAACGCGCTTAAGAAACTCTCGCTCCTGCCCGGCGGCCACCCGCTTTACTGGGTCCGCCTCGTCGTTCTGCTGGGCGCACTGATGGGCATGATCTCCTCCATCCTTGTCTACCAGATCGGCCAGTCGCGCGTTTGGTTCTCCATGTCCCGCGACGGCCTGCTGCCCAAAGTCTTCTCCAACGTCCATCCGTTCTTTCGCACCCCCGC
>JASHSG010000305.1 GCA_030040935.1 Acidobacteriaceae bacterium
GGAACAGCACTTCGTTTTCGTAGCCAAAGTCCATCAGTGGGCCGAGCGGGAGGCGCTCTGGCGCGGGAAATTGGAGCGGCGAGGCTGAAATGCCCTGGGGAAGCGTCCAGAGAATCTGCGGCGGCTCGCCGGAATCGCCGGCATTTTGCCAATACACATGCCAGCCGGGCTCGAGCTTGAAGTAGAGCCCGGCCTGGTTCGACTTGTCGCTGCTCGAAAGGTTGTTGACGGGGACTAACAATTCGACGCGCAGGTGCGGGGCGTTGAAGGCGGCTTTGGTGTCGGTGGGAGAACTGGCGGGCGCGGAAAGTTGCGCCGAGACAGGCAGCGCGGCGCCAAGCGCGGCGAGAAAAACGAGGATCGATCGGGAAGGGCGCATGCCAGACGAGAATGCCGGAACTCCTGACGTTTGGACTCAGTGTATCGGACGAAGGTTACAGTTCCCGTCGCAATGGGAACTGGGCGAAGTCCGCTAAAAGCAACCGCAGATCCTTCGATTCCTCCCCTTCGCACCGCTGCGGGTCGTCGCTCAGGATGACAGTTCGGCTTGATGGAAGTTCGTCAGGGGATCTGAGTTGCCGCCTCACTGGCCTGCTGACTCGCCGGCGCGTTTCGCGTGCTCGCGATAGATGCAGTCGTTCTGAATGCACTTGACCCCGGCGGCGCGGGCGCGGGCAATGGCTTGGTCGTGGATGACCTCGTCCTGCAGCCAGAGATAGGGAATGCGCAGGCGAATGACGTCTTCGACGATGGGCGGCACGTGCTCTGACGCGCGAAAGACGTCGACGAGATCGATTCCCTTGCCTGTTTGAGCCTGGGCGGCGGCCTGCGCAGCGTCGAGGCCCGCGTAGCAGTGCATTCCCAGAATTTCCTCAAGCGCCGGATTTACGGGCAAGATGCGATAGCCATTTTCAGCCAGGTAGCGGCCGACGTTGTGGCTCGCGCGCCAGGGCTTTTCGCTCATGCCGATGACGGCGATGGTCTTCGCGTTGCGAAGCATTTCGTCGATGATGGCGGGATCGTTCATCAGTGGTCAGTGGTCAGGGGTCAGCTCCCGTGCGATCTTGCTTGGCAGTTTTTGTTTCTATTCGTCGAGATCGTCACCGGCTTCGGCAACCACTGCCGTACCGCGGCGCCTGGCCAGCAGGTAGCCGCGCAAAAACGGTTCCAGGTAGCCGTCGAGGACTTTGTCGACGTCGCCGACTTCGACCTTGGTGCGATGATCCTTGGCCATTCGATAAGGCTGCAGCACATAGGAGCGGATCTGCGAGCCGAAGTTGATGTCGAGCTTGGAGTCTTCGAGCTTCTTCGCGTCGGCGCGTTTCTTTTCAAGCTCGAATTCATACAAGCGCGAGCGCAACATCTTCATGGCCTTGTCGCGGTTCTTGTGCTGCGAGCGCTCGTTCTGACACTGAACGACGATTCCGGTGGGCAGGTGGGTGATGCGAACGGCGGAGTCGGTGGTGTTGACGTGCTGGCCGCCTTTGCCGCCGGATCGATAGGTGTCGACGCGCATGTCTTCGGGCTTTAGATCGACGTGGATGGTTTCGTCGATCTCCGGCGAGACGTAGACGGATGCGAAGGAGGTGTGGCGGCGCTTGGCAGAATCGAAGGGCGAGATGCGAACGAGGCGATGGACGCCGCTTTCGCCGGCAAGAAGGCCGAAGGCGTACTCGCCGACGATGGTGAAGGTCGCAGACTTGATGCCGGCCTCTTCGCCGTCCTGGTAGTCGTTCATTTCGGTTTTGAAGCCCTGCTGCTCGGCCCAGCGCAGATACATGCGCAGGAGCATCTGGGCCCAGTCCTGGCTTTCGGTGCCGCCGGCGCCGGGATGCACGGTGACGATGGCGTTGAGCGCATCGGCCTCGCCGGAGAGCATGGTGCGCGCTTCGAGGTCTTCGGTGAAAGTCCCGAGCTCCTGGATGCTTTTTTCTAAGTCGGGGAGAACGTCTTCGCCCTCGCGCGCGAGCTCGAAGTAGGCATCGATGTCGCCGGTACGGCGAACAAGCTCATCATCGTCGCGGACCAGAGCTTCAAGCCGCTTGCGCTCGCGCATCAAGGGCTTTGACGCCTCAGGATCGGACCACAGCGCCGGATCGGAGAGCTTTTTTTCTATTTCTGCGAGTTCCCTGCGGATGCGAGCGGGGTCAAAGATACTCCCGCAGGTCGCGCACCTGGCTGCGCACGGGAGCGTAGGCGAATTCGAGATCGTTCAGTGACATTTTGCTCGTGTGACCTGGTTTTGAGTTGAGGAAAGCTGCCCTCTCTGGACTTCAGAATATCACTCAGATTCTATTGGCGCGGAGCCAAAGGGTTTCGAGAAGCGATTCCTCGGACTCAAACAGAGAATAGGCGTTTAAATTGTATTGGTCGAGCAAAGCCAATATCTTGTCCCTCTCCTTCGATGGAATATCGAACCTTCCTAGGAAATCTTGTTTGGGAGAGGGGTTATCAAACACCTTTTGATGCGAGTCGAATCGCCACTTTCCGTCTGATCTGCTCTCACATACCGTGTAGATCGACTGCTGAAAAAAGTGACGGCGGGGAGTTCGAGTGTGTCCGACGAGCTGCTGTATCATCGGTGCTCCGATGGTCCCTCCGCCGGTCCCCTCCGGTCTGTCGCAGTAGACAAAAATTGACCTCTTTTCGAACCTCGGATTCGGATCGCGGAACGCAAAAAATGCAGCGACATAGGGCGACAGTGACCAGTCCAGAAGAGGGGATGGAAATCCATGGTGCCTCAAATACGCAACATACTCAAAATGTTGACCGCCAGGAAATGTGGCTTGGTCAAATATCGACCCTTTATATCGTGCGTAGTCGGAAAGCCGCTCAGTGTCACAGAGCTCACCGAACAATCCTTCATTGAATGACGGTGCCTGCATCGACGAAAAGGTGCTAATGGATGGACCGATATTTCCAA
>JASHSG010000306.1 GCA_030040935.1 Acidobacteriaceae bacterium
AAATCGGTCGATGCAAGCGACCAGGCGGCGATTTTGAAAGCGCCGAGCGCGATCTACCATTTCGTCACCACAACAGCCGATGACAAGGCGACACTGCGCCTTTTTGCGCTGCCCACTTTTCCCATCACCAGCGAAAACGGCATGCGTGCCGCAGTGTCGATCGACGGCGGTTCGCTCGATTTGGTCGATTTCTTCGCGCCGGAGTTCAGCGCCGCATGGCGTGAGCATGCGATGTCCAATACGGCGATTGAAACAGTGCCCAATCTCATGCTTAAGCCGGGCGAGCATTCGCTCACTCTTTATGCGCTCGACCCCGGTCTCACACTCGATCGTTTCGAAGTTGATTTCACCGGTGCGCACCAGGCTTACGGTCCTGTTCCTGAAACACGAGTGATGTACTAGCCGTCGGCGCGGCAAAGCGGCTTGGAGATTCCCCTGCGCGGGCATGACTGCGCGGCTCCAAGCCTCCTGCCGGTGCAATCGACATTGTTTGCGCCAGATCGTCTCGACAACTCGCGCCGAAAGCCCGGCAACGATAACTATGGATACTTTCGTAATGACCAATTATGGTTATCTAAGTTCCAATTGTCACTAGAAATTGGTTACCATCGTCGCACAACGACTTGTTGGGCAGGCAGTCGTAAGTTGATGCTCGCATTGAGAATTCTTCCCCCGGACGTGACCCATTTGATCGTTGCGGGCGGAAGGAAGATGCGAGTTCGGCTCCCGAGGAACTGTCGACTTGAGAATCGAGCGGTGAGACGGCTGGTATCTCCATGAGCATTTCATCTCAAAAAGCGCCTAATATCGCAACTTCAACTGCCGTATCACGAGGCTTCGAGAAGAAACCTGCCGAACAGGCGGCCGTCACCCCCTTGTCGGTTGCGTTGATTGGTCCGGAAGAACGCAGTCGCTCAATCGTAGCCAAGGCTCTTGCAGATACTCGGCGTGCCGTTATACGCGAATTCAATTCCTACCCGCCCGAGCCGGAGCACTTGCGAAGACTGCTGGCATCGTTCGACGTCGTGATCCTTGACCTGGACAGTGACCCAAATGCGGCTCTGAAACTGATGGAAGGAACCAGCGCGAACGATGCCGCGGCAATCATGGTCTATTCGGAGAAGAACGATCCGAAACTTGCCATTCGGTTGATGCGCGCAGGTGCTCGCGAGTTCCTTCTCTTGCCCTTCGAGCGTGGCGCTCTTGCAGAGGCTCTGGCTCGGACCGCGGCTACACCTCGTCAGAGCGGCCTCCAGAGAGAGAAAACACCCGGGGAAAAAACACCTGGAGGGCTGCACGTCTTTGCCGGTTCGAAAGGTGGATCGGGTGTAACGACAGTCGCCTGCAATGTTGCCATCGCCTTAGCTCAGAGCTCCGAACAAAGCATCCTCCTCATCGACCTCGCCCTTCCCATCGGCGACGCTGCATTATGCCTGGGCATCTCCGCCGGCTATTCGACGGACGATGCTCTCCGGAATATCGACCGCATGGATGCGAGTTTTCTTCAGAATCTCCTGGTCAAGCATCGGTCAGGAGTATTCGTGCTGGCCGCTCCGACCAAAGTTCCGGAGGTTGAGGTTTCCAAGGGCGCCATCGACAAGCTGATCGCAATCGCACGAAGTGAATTCGATTACGTGATCGTCGATGTGGGTTCGAGAATCGATGTCGCCGCCAAGGTGCTGTTTGAAGATGCTTCAACCATTTATTTGGTCACTCAGACCGGGATCTCCGAACTGCGCAATTCAAATCGCCTTATCTCGCAATTCTTCGCCGAAGGAACTCCGAACCTGGAAATCGTAATCAACCGGTTTGAGTCCCGCTTCCTGGAGACGGTAAACGAAGATGTCGTCGCCAAGGCTCTCGGCAGGCCGGTCCGATGGAAGATTCCTGATGATCAGGATGCCGCGCGCGCACTGCAGTACGGCGACGCCGGGCTGCCGGAGACACGCATATCGCGCATTAGCCTGGAGATGGCGAGTTCAATTACCGGACTTCCCATCCCTGAAGAAAAGAAGTGGGATTTTGACCTCAGAGATATGGGTGCGAGTCTTGCGCCGGCAGATTCCGGAATTGAGGCGACGAGCGCAACGATTCTGCCTTCGGCCGAGGCGCGTTTGACTCCGACCGTCACCTGGCCTACGCCCGACCCGATTACCTACGGAAACAGGCTCACCTTCGCGCAACTTAACGCAACAGCGTCTGTTGAAGGGACATTGGTATACACACCGGGGCCCGGCTATGTGTTGCCGGTCGGAACGCACACTCTATGGGTCACATTCACTCCGGCAGACTCCGGCAACTATGCTCCGCTGCAGTCGGCAGTTTCGATTGCGGTGGCCAAGGCAACTCCCGCGATTTCTTGGCCGACGCCTTCCAGAATCATCTATGGCACCGCGTTGGACGATACTCAACTCAATGCTTCGGTGTCGATCCCTGGAAGATTCGACTACTCTCCCGCGTCGGGCGAGCTGCTGCCTCCCGGAAAGCATACGCTCGCGGTAACCTTTACCCCCGCGGACAACGCAAATTACACCACGGCACAGGCCAGCGTTTCGCTCAATGTGGCGAAAGCAATCTCTGCAGTGCAATGGCCGACGCCCGAGCCGATTACTTACGGAACTCAGCTCACCGGCAAGCAGCTCTGTGCCGCGGCGTCGGTTCCGGGAACATTCGAATACAACCCCGGTCTCGGCGCGGTGCCTGCAGTTGGAGAGCACAAATTATCGGTGGTTTTCACACCGACGGACACTGTGGGCTTCTCTTCATCGCAAGCCACCGTACCGTTAGTCGTGGCCAAGGCCGCTCCTGCCATTGCATGGCCGAAACCCGATCCAATCGCCTACGGCGTCGCTCTCAGTGGCAAACAGCTCAAAGCGTCAGCAACAGTGCCGGGATCATTCGCCTTTACGCCTTCCGCGGGCGAGGTTCTCTCGCCGGGAGCGCATGAGCTCTCAGTAATCTTCACTCCGACCGACACACTAAATTACGCCACGGCGAGCGCCGTTGTGCCGCTCACTGTTACGGAAAAGTTGCCGACTCTCATCACATGGCCAATTCCCGCTGCGATTTCTTATGGCACGGCGCTGAGTGCCGCTCAGTTGAATGCCACGGCATCGGTTGAAGGAAAATTTGTCTACACTCCTTCTGCGGGCCACGTACTCGCGCCCGGCAGGTATACCCTCGCCGCATCCTTCATTCCATCGGACGCTGAGAAATATGCGACTGCGCAAGCCGAAGTCGTTCTT
This sequence comes from Acidobacteriaceae bacterium, assembly GCA_030040935.1. GTDB lineage: Bacteria > Acidobacteriota > Terriglobia > Terriglobales > Acidobacteriaceae > Telmatobacter. The sequence goes on from JASHSG010000306.1 coordinate 3,246, forward strand.
GAGGTGGAAGGACTGCCCGACACCGCTTCATCGCCAACCCCTGACGCTGAGAGCCCGACCGAATGGACCTTCGCCACAACCAGTGTTGTCCCCGCAGAGCCAGCGGCGGATGTACCAGGCGAGCGCACTGCCGCCAAGACCAGCCCGCGCGAAACGCGTACGTACAAAGGTGCTGTCTATGAGAAAGGTGAGGACGGTCAATGGCATCTCCAGAAGAATTAGTTCCGTTGTTACCTGAAACGCTTCCCGAGGATTTCAGCGAATGGGACAGCGAAGCCGCTTCAGCCCCATTGCCCGCTACCGCGGGTGAATGGGAAGCATGGGCAGCCGCTCATTCCCTGGGTGAAACTCCAAAGGCGAGTCTGCAAAACGCGGGGCGCGAGGAAATCCTTGCAAGCTTGACGGACAGGCCGCGCGTTTGGAATTCAGCATCGTCCAAGCCAATCTTCGTTGAGCAGCAAAGCGATCTCAACGAATGGGTCGGCGAAGCCTCACCAGCGCCTGCGCCTGATAAGGCCAATGAATGGGAGGCTTGGGAGGCGGCTCATTCCTTCGGCAAGAATCCAAAGCGGCCGGTGCAACCAGCCAATCGCGAAGCCATACTGCCACTTGGAGCGGATAAGCCGCGTGTTTCGAACCCGCCAACTTCTGCGCCCGTCCCCGGCATGCCGCAGGAAGCGTCGAGCAAGCCGGCCATTGGATCGCCTGGCCGCGTAACGCCGGGGCTGGAAGCCCGGCATGCAACAAATGACGCTCCCCTGGCGCCGGGTCTGTCAAAGATCCCGGCAGCAGACGGAAAGATCGATTCGCCGGCTCCGCCCTCAACATCGAAGCGCGAAGACGACGCAGCACTCTTCCAATTGTTCTCGGCGAAGAATGACGAAATCCCGATCGAGCAGAAAAAGGGCGCTAAAAAGAAATGGATGACCATTGGCGGCGTTAGCGCGGGCGCGATTCTGCTTCCGCTCATTATGTTCCCAATGCTCCATCATGGAAACAAGCCCGCAGCCAAGCAATCTGTTCAGCCCGTCCCGGAAGCGACCGACACCCAGGTAGAGACACAGCCACCGGATGCCGCGACCGGTGAATCGCCAACTCAGGACGTAGCCCCGCCGGCGACCGCAAAGCCGGAGACGAACGACAACCATCCGGCCGCCAAAAATGGCGGAATGAACTCGGCACAGGCTCCGACGAGGGTGCAGGCGAAGATGATGAACGAACAATTGACTGCGCCGACGCAGATTCCGCAAGGCACTGAGAAGCAAATGGCAGACAATGCGCCTCCCCCGGTGAGCTTCGACGCGACTGGTGCGGACGGCCTGGGAGGCACAAGCGCGGGCGCCAGCGTCTTCAGCGGGCAAACGCAGCCGGACCTTAGCGTTGTAGCATCCAAGCGATTCGTCATTTCATCCGGCGTCGCAACGGGAATGCTAATCCAGAAGACGCCGCCACTTTATCCTTCCATCGCCAAAGCAGCCCGCGTGTCGGGCACTGTGGTGCTGCATGCCACCATCTCAAAGAACGGAACGATTAAAGGTTTGCAGGTAGTCAGCGGACCGGAAATGCTGCGCCAGGCGGCCATCGATGCCGTGCGGACCTGGCGCTACAAGCCATACAAGCTCAATAATGAGCCGACAGAAGTGGATACATCGATAAGCGTCGTCTTCGCTCTTAGCAAATGAATCGAGAGGGTGTGAATGTTGCTCGAACGCTTCAGCGCTTCGACGCCGGATCCCTCGAAACGACGCGGGCCATTTCCGCCGGGAAACACTTTGTAACGTCCTATCCTCCACTCAGCCCGCGCGTTCGAAAGCAATTCCCCTAATTTCCGCCGCATCGCGAGGTCCGCATCGGCAACCGGCTTCGTTGCCAAAACGAGCCGTGCGTTCCGTCTTTCGTTGATGACCAGCTTTAAACTCAGGCGATCGATCGGGACGATCGGCGGTCCATTCTGATGCCAATCCTACCCCGCCCGGGAGGCGAATTCCGAAGATGCGGCCGACGCCTGGCCATTCGTGTCGGCGAAGTAGCGGACATCAGGAGAAACGGCAGCCTCTTTGAGATTTTGAGGTTTAATGGCGTCCCCGACGGGATTTGAACCCGTGTTATCGCCGTGAAAGGGCGGTGTCCTAGGCCGGGCTAGACGACGGGGACGAACAGAAGAGCGAATCGCAGAGGTGAGATTGGCCGCGGGTGCCCTTAACAAGAAGGCTACCAACTGAATGGTGGCGTGTCAAAAAGGTGCGACCGCTGCAGGGTTGCGTCGAGGTTGAGTGATGAACCGCCCGCCCGCAGGGACGAAAAGCGGGCAAACACCCGGCCGGTCCCGCTATCTGACTGGAACCAGAAGCGTCACCGCCGCACGGCCGTCGATTGCGCTATCCTCGATGAAGATTCAAGCATTTGCGCGCGTCTCGAACATGCGGCGCACGCAGTTTTTTTGTATCGATAACCCAGATCCGCGTATCGAATCATCAAAACGATGGCCGCAACCAAGCACCGCGGAGACGCTCCAGGGCCTGTCGGCCCCAATGTTCAATCGCAGAGCGCGGCGGTCACTGTAGCCAGGGGAAGAACTGAGTGACCCAGAGCAAATTGCAGCGCTTTCATGCGATAAGTTGGTTGTTTCTGGCAGGATTGGTGGCTACAGGTTGCCAGAAAAAGCCAGCGTCGGCGGCAGGCGGGCCGCAGATGCAGGCCCTGCCGGTGCAGACAATCACAGTCTCGATGGCGCCGGTGGCGCAAACCAGCGAATATGTGGCCACCATCAAGTCGCGCCGCTCGACCGTTCTTCTGCCGCAGGTAAGTGGTCAATTGACAGAGATTCTCGTTCACTCGGGCGACCAGGTGAAGGTCGGCCAGTTGCTGATGGAGATCGATCCCCGTCAGCAGCGGGCCACGGTGGACTCGCTGCGAGCAACCGAGCTGCAGAAAAAAGCGCTGGACGACTACGACACCGTCGAGGAGGATCGGCAGCGCAAACTATTTGAGGCCGGGGTAACCAGCCGCGACGCTTACGAGCAGGCGCAGCAAGCGTTTCAAAACGCCAAGGCGGACTATGAGTCGGCCGTCGAGGCGCGCAAAGCGGGGGAGCAACTGTTGGGTTACTACGCGATCCGCGCTCCATTCGATGGCGTTGTGGGCGACATTCCGGTCCACGTTGGCGACTACGTTTCGCCGAATCTATCGCCGGCCACCGTGCTGACGACCGTCGACGAGAACGGCCATCTTGAGGCATATATCTACATTCCCACCGAGCGCGCTGCCGACGTACATCAGGGGCTGGCAGTGAACCTGACGGACAACAATGGCAAACTGCTGGAGAAGACGCGGCTCGATTTTGTTTCGCCGGAGGTGGATAGCACGCTACAGGGAATTCTGGTGAAGGCCCCGGTTGCGGCGAAGCCAGAGATGCTGCGCAACGCACAGCTTGTTAAAGCCGACGTAATCTGGAGCACAAAACCCATGGCGGTAGTTCCGGTGCTTACGGTGACGAGGCAGGGCGAAGATAGCTTCGTTTTCGTGGTGCGCCAGCAGAATGGAATGGCTGTGGCGCGTCGAACCTCGGTTGTGCTCGGCGACACGGTGGGAAATAACTACTCGATTGTTTCAGGATTGAACGCGGGCGATCGCGTAATCATTTCGGCAACACAGTTTCTGGTAGATGGCATGCCCGTGATGCCCATGGGCGGACCGCCGCCGCCAGCGCAGGGGCAAGGAGGCGGATCTCAAAGCAAGGCAGAAGGAGCGCTGGCAGACAATGGCGGCGCACCCCGCACTGCAGCTTATCATCGCCATCGCAGAAAGCATCACTGGGCTCGGGCAAGAAACAGCAAACACACGCAGGCCGCGACGGTCTCGTAGGAAAGAGAGCTCACTGTGTTTGTCGATTTCTTCATTCATCGCCCCGTCTTCGCCACAGTCTGCGCGCTGCTGATCATTCTCGCGGGAGCCATCTGCATTCCCAATCTCCCCCTGGAAATGTATCCCTCTCTGGCGCCGCCCGTGGTGTCGGTAACCGCAAATTACGTGGGCGCGGACGCGGAGACCGTCGAAAAAGCGGTCACGATCCCACTGGAAGAGGCGATCAACGGCGTAGAGGGGATGCGCTATATCAGCTCGACGAGCACGAATAGCGGCAGCTGCGAGATCGACATCACCTTCCAGACCGGATACAACCTCGACATCGCAGCCGTCGACGTGCAGAACCGCGTGGCCAGCGTGGAGGGACGCCTGCCCGGCGAAGTGGTTTCGACGGGCATTAACGTCCTGAAATCCAACTTCAACTTCGTATTTGGCGCCGGATTTTATACGCTCGATGGCCGCTACTCGGCCGAATTCATCTCCAACTACCTGGACATCTACGTTGTGGACGCGCTCAAGCGCGTGCCGGGCGTCGGCGACGTGCTGAACTTCAGCGCGCGCAAGTATGCCATGCGCGTGTGGCTCGATCCCGTGCGGCTGGCTGCCCGCGGCCTGACGGCGACAGACGTGGTCAATGCGCTCGCAGAACAGAATGTCGAGGTTCCGGCCGGACAACTGGGGCAGCCGCCAGCCGATCAGAAGCAAAGTTACCAGATTCCCGTGCGCGTCGTGGGCCGGCTTACCGACCCGGAAGAGTTCGACAACATCATTGTCAAAAACTCTTCCAACGGCCTGGTGCAACTGAAGGACGTTGGTCATGCCGAGGTGGGCGCCGAGAGTTACGGGACAGCGTTAAAGTACGCGGGCCATGACGCAATGGGCCTGGGTGTAGAGCAGTTGTCAAACGCAAATTCCATTGAGGTCGACCGCAAGGCCAAAGCGGCCCTCGAGCAGCTCTCAAAGAGCTTTCCGCCCGGACTCCACTACGCAATCGCGTTCGATTCCACTACCGCAGTGGGTGATTCGATTCGTGAAGTGCTTGTCACTCTGGCGGAGGCGATCATGATCGTCATCGCGGTGATTTTCCTGTTTCTGCTTGACTGGCGCGCAACCATCATTCCTGCCGTCACGATCCCCGTATCGCTGATCGGGACCTTCGCGTTTATCCGGATCTTCAATTTCTCAATCAATTCCCTCACCCTGTTTGGCATCACGCTGGCCACGGGATTGGTGGTCGACGACGCGATTGTGGTCATCGAGAATGTGCAGCGCCACATTCATATGGAGCACTCGAAGGCGCGCGAGGCCACCTCGCACGCCATGAAAGAGGTGACCAGCGCCGTCATCGCCACTTCGCTGGTGCTGATCGCAGTTTTCGTCCCCGTCTCGTTCTTCCCCGGGACCACCGGAATTCTTTACAGGCAGTTTTCGCTCACCATCGCGTTCTCTATCGCCATCTCGGCGTTTAACGCGCTGACCCTTTCGCCGGCGCTGTCGGCGCTCTTTCTGCGCGGCGAGGAAGCCCGTCCCCGCCAGTTGGATTTCCTTCGCATTCGGCCGGTCTCGAGCGCTTTTGCGGCATTCATTCACGGCGCTGACGCATTCATCGGCTGGATGGCCAGCACCTATGCGCGCATCATTCATGTGGCGCTGCAGCTGCGCTATGTTCTTCTGCTGGTCTTTTTTGCCGGACTGGCCGGAACCATTTGGATCTATCGCGTGGTTCCCACGGGCTTCATACCGCAGGAAGACCAGGGTTATTTCTTCGTGATTGTGCAGGCGCCGCCGGGTTCTTCGGTCGCATACACCGGGGCCCTTGCCGACGAGGGAGCTGCCATTATCGCGCAGAATCCCCACGTGACCGGATTGTTCTCGATTATCGGTTTCAGCTTTGCCGGCAGCGCGTCCAATGCGGGCATGATGTTTGTGAACACAAACACGACCGAGGAGCGCAGCGGAAAATCGTACACGACCGCGGACATCATCAAGGATGTCGCGCCCAAGCTCCAAATGCTGATGTTTGCCCCTAACGGCGGCCTTGTGGCCGCAATCCAGCCGCCTGCGGTGCAGGGCGTGGGCAGCCTGGGCGGATTCCAGTTCATGCTGCAGGATCAGGGCGGCAATACGCTCAACGATCTGGATCGCGTGGCGCATCAGATCGTGAACGCCGGCGCTACGCACAACGACCTGACAGACCTGTTCACAACTTTCTCAGCCAACGATCCGCAGGAACTGGTGACCATCGACCGGGAAAAGGCCAAGGCGATGGGCGTCTCGATCACACAGATCGCAACCACGCTCAACGTCTTCATGGGCTCGGAATATATCAATGACTTCGACTACAACAGCCGAACCTATCGGGTCTACGTGGAGGCAGATCAACCCTTCCGCATGAAGGCCAGCGACCTGCACAGCTACTATGTGCGCTCCGATTCCGGCGATATGGTTCCCCTCGACAACCTGGTCACGGTCGCAGATAGCGCGGGACCGCCTGTCATCACACATTACAATCTCTTCCGCGCGGTGGAAATCGACGGCTCGGCCGCTCCCGGGGTCAGCTCCGGGCAAGCGCTGCAAAGCATGGAGAAGCTGGCAACAGACAACATGATGCACGGCATGAGCTACGAGTGGACGGGGCTCACGCTGGATGAACTTGAGTCCGGCGGCCAGGCGCTGCTGATCTTCGGGTTGGGTATTCTGGTGGTTTATCTCACGCTATCGGCGCAGTATGAGAGCTTCGCGCTTCCGTTCATCATTCTGCTGGCTGTGCCCATGGCGGTGCTGGGCGCTTTGGGGTTGGTTTCTCTTCGCGGTCTCGCCAACGACGTCTATTGCCAGATCGGGCTGGTGATGCTCATTGGCCTTTCGGCAAAAAATTCGATTCTGATCGTCGAGTTCGCCGAGCAATTGCGGCGCAGGGGCCGATCCATTGCCGAAGCTGCGATCGAAGCCGCCGAGCTGCGCCTGCGGCCGATCCTGATGACGTCGTTCGCGTTCATCATGGGCGTTCTGCCGCTGGTCTTCGCCACCGGAGCCGGCGCTCTGGGACGCCGCTCGGTGGGAACGACAATTGTCGGCGGCATGCTGCTCTCTACGGTCCTCAATCTCGTGTTTATCCCGGTGCTCTATGTGATTCTGAGCCACTTGCTAAGACGCGGCGATGGGCACGTGGCGCCTGCAGAGAGCTGACCGATGGCCTCCGCCTAGTGCTGCTTCACAACCTCTACCGGCCCCACTTGCGTGGCCGTAGCGGAGTAGAGATGGCAGTTGTCCGCAGTTTCCTTGAATCGGAAATAGGGATGAAGGAATATCGCTGCCCGCGCGTCGCCCGAGCCCTCAGCAAGATCGGTGAGCCAAACACCATCGGAACGCGGCTGATTATGGATGTGCAGCCACAAGCCCTTGTGAAAGTTGGCCACCAGGCCGCCTCCGATTTTTAAATCCGCGACCGATGTGACGTTGATATCGATCAATTCGCCGGTCTGCTCATCGAGCGATACTTTGCCCTGCATCACCTGGGCCAGATGCTGGTTCAGGTTTTTCGCATTGAACCTGGGGTTGGGCACGATCTCGTAGAAGAGCACGCTGCGGCCATCCACGATCTGCCTGCGCCCGTTGGCCAGCATCATGGCTTCAATGAAGTCCTCCAGCTCCTGGTTGTCCTTGTCTTCCTGTTCCCGCGCCTTGGATTGGTCGGAATATTTGAGCGTATCCTTCATTACGCGATCGTCCTGTTTGCGCTGATCGTCGGGGGAAAGCTCCTTTCCGTCTTTCTGGAGCGTGCGCTCGATGGGAATGCCGTTGACATAGAAAAGATCCGAAACCACTGTGGTGTCTTTCCTGGTATTGCCCTTGCCGTCGGTCTCGATGGTCCGGTCGGTGATGCGGCAATCGTATTTCTCGCGTTCGGCCGCCAGTTTGCGCTCATTGGCAAGAGCCCTTTCAAGCAGCACGGAGGCATTCGGAAGGGGAGCATCGAGCGGGGGAGTTTGCGAGGCAGCGTCAACCCGCCCGGCGAACAGGCCTGTGGCAGCGAGAACGAGGATCGTTGCGCTTCGAATCATGGGAGGGCGATCGGAGTGCGTGTGGCTGTCAGATGTGCGTGCTGCCTTAGTCGAGTATCTGCGGCCCCGGCTGCAGCGCGGGCATGCCGCCCTGGGTCTTTGCTTCTGCCACCACGGCATCCAGCTGATTGAGCACCTCGGCCACTGTCATGGTATAGACCTCGCGCCGGGAGTCATAGCCCTCTTCGACCAGCTGCTTCAAATACCGCCCAGCGATTTGTGCTGCCAGCTGGTCGGTAATCACCTTGCCGGTCCGTTGCTTCTGCTCTGCCCAGGCCGTCGAGGGCAGCGCAATCCACATGGGCCGGCCGTTGACATCGAATCGGATGTCCACGGCGTCAGCGTGGCGCGTGGCGATGGCCACAATCGTTCCCTTCCAGCGGCAGTGCAGATCTTCACCACTCCAGCGGTCGGTTACGTGGAAGTCCTCGTACATGCTTTAAGCGTACCGTTCCGGCTGGGCCGCGGCAAGCCGGCCGCGATCGGCGGAGAGAATGCCATCCTCTCATAACGCTCTGATAGACTTGCGCACATTCGAGCAGTGGAGGCGGGCATGGGGTCGGCATACAATCCGGCAGCGTGGTTGGGATTCTTCTCCGCGGAAGCAGGAGCTTCGGCCGCCCTTGCGGGCCTGATCTTCGTTGCTGTGTCCATCAACCTCGCCCAGATCGTTAAGCAAAAGCAGCTGGTCTCTCGATCCGCCAAGGCGCTGCTGAGCCTGATGGGCGTGTTATTCTCCTCGTCGCTGTGCCTGATTCCGGATTTGAGCCGGCCGATCTTGGGCTACGAGCTGACCGCACTCGGACTTCTGATTTGGGCGGGAACATCGCTCTCCCAATACGGAGCTGCGCGCAGAAACCCGTATGTCGGCGTCAAGGAAAAGGCCTTCCATTTCGTGCTTACGGAACTCTCCGCAATTCCATTTCTCGTCGGAGGGCTTTCCCTGGTGCGAGGATCCGGTGGGGGGCTGTACTGGCTGGCCGCGGGCACCGTGTTTTCGCTGGCCAACGCGCTTCTTGATTCCTGGGTCTTGTTGATCGAGATCCAGCGTTGAATTCGCCTGTGCAGCAAGGTTCCGTCGCCCGGCAGGTTGGACTCTGCTTAAACCGCGCTGATAGACTAGTTGGGTTGCAATGGCACCGGTTTCTTCCGTTCGGACCCGCCTGAAGGCTTACCAGCAAAGGACAAGAACGACCCCGTGGATACTCGAACCCGTCACGCCCTGAAGAAGGACAAATTTGCACAAGCTGCCGCTACCAGCGCCAGTTGGATCGGCGAACATAGGACAGCCGCTTTGAGCTGGGGTATCGGCATCGGCATTGTTTTAGTTGCAGCCGTCGCCGGCCTGGTCTTTTGGAACATTCGCTCGTCGGCTGCGAACGCCGCGCTGGGTGCGGCCCTGGACGTGTACACAACGCCGCTGGCGACCCCCGGCGCTCCGCCTGATGCCGGCGCCTATACGACCGCTGCCGCGCGCGCCAAGGAAGCCAATCGCGAGTTCGTGGCTATCGCTCACGATTACAGTTGGCTGCCCGAAGGGACCAAGGCACGCTATTTCGCGGGCGTTACCTATGAGGACCTGGGGCTAACCGGCAATGCCGAGACTGAGCTAAAGGTGGTAGCCGGCTCCTCGGATCGCAATCTGGCCAACCTGGCTAAACTGGCTTTGGCCGGCCTCTACCGGCAGACGTCCCGTGACAACGATGCGATCGCGCTTTATAACGAGATCGTTGCCAAACCTTCAGCCACGGTGTCAGCCAGCGTGGCGCAGCTCGATCTGGCCGATCTCTATGCCGCCGAGGGCAAGCAGGATATGGCTCGCGCGTTGTGGGCCAAGGTCAAGGACACCGACAAAGACGGTGCGGCGGGGTCGATTGCGGCGCAGAAACTCGGCGCCAAGTAGGATTGCGCCTCCAGATCACGGTTTTACTGGGCTTGGAACGTTCTTCGCGGGCTACGCCGGCAGGCTCGGGACGACCCTGAGCATTTTCTTCCCGGTCTGCGTCTGGTGAGTAATGAGCACTGGCCAGGCCATTTTCGCAGGATGGATGGAGAGTCCCACGAGCGCGGTGAATGACGAAATCCGCCGGCGCGCCGAAGACAATGCGCTTGCCGCTATGGTCGATCAGTACGCCGGCGCGCTGTACCGGGTAGCCTATTCCGTCCTTCGCAACCAGGCAGACGCAGAAGACGCCGTGCAGGAGGCATTTACGCGCGTCCTGCGCCACCGCCAAACGCTGGGCGAAGTGCGCGATCACCGCGTCTGGCTCATTCGCATCGTTTGGAACATCGTGCTCGACCGCAAGCGCCGCGCCAAGACGCGCCCTGAGACCGACGATGTGGCCGAGCTGGCGCGGGTGCTGCCCTCCCGGGGGCTTTCGGCCGAGGAACTGGCTGCGGCGGCACAGCACCACGCTCACGTTCTGGCCTGCGTCGACCAATTGCCCGCCAAGGAACGGCAGGTGCTGATGCTCTCGGCCTTTGAAGAGCTAAGCAGCGTTGAGATCGCTTCAGTGCTAGGGATAACCGAGTCCAGCGTTCGCTCGCGGCTATTCCGCGCCCGCAACCTGATGGCCGGCCTGCTCGACCATAAGAGGAGTCTGCGATGAATGCTACCCGTGACGAACGGAGGGTTTCTGGAACCGCTTCCAGCCAGGCGGAAGAGACCTTGCGGCTGATTGCCCGCGCGCCCGCGCCTGTGGGGCTCGAAGAACGCATACACGCGGCGCTCGATCGAGCCCCGCGCCGCGCACATATTCTCGCCTGGCCCGGAACGATCCGCCCGGAAAGCGGCTGGATGCGCAATGCCGCAGCGGCCGCGATCGTTTTTGTGGTCGCCGGCGGAGGATGGGGCGTTTATACGCGCGTGGAGCAGAGCCAGCCGGCTAAGGTGATCGTGATGCCGCTGCGGATACCAGTAACGGGGGGGTTCGCGGGAGCCGGCGCCGTACGCACCCCTCAGACGCTTCCGGGACCGATGGCTCCGCAAGCCGCTAAAACGGGCGCGAAGGCGAGTCTCGCGCAACCCAGGACGGCGATGAACCCGCCTGCGATTCGCAAGCCAGTCAGCACCGCACCGAGTCGGCCGGCGGCGGCGCGAAAGACCTCTGCCGGAGCTGGCGGGACCAGATAGAGCTTCGTTTACGGGCGGGCGCTCGGTCACGCTCCGCTACGCATCTTTGATGACTGCGCGAATCAGCACGCCCACGAGGGCAAGCACTACTGCGCCCCAGAACGCCGGACCTGGGCCATTGACGTGAAATCCCGGAACAACGGCCGAAGCCAGAAGAATCATGATGCCGTTGATGACCAGCAGAAAGATTCCCAGGGTAAGGATGCTTAAGGGAAACGTGATGATCTTCAGGAACAGGCCGACCGTTGCGTTGAGCAGGCCAATGACGGCTGCGGCAATCAAGGCCGGGAGCAGGCCCTTGACATGAAATCCCGGCACGAGATGAGAAACAACCACCAGCGCAAGCGCGCTGAGCAACCAGTTCAAAAGCAGCTTCATTCGTTCATCCTCCGGCGAACCCGGGACGGCTCTGACGCATTCACCCTATCGATGCTGTGGGCGGTTCCGCAAGTTGCCTGACTCTTCTTGCTTTCTGAGGATGGCTCCGGGGTTCTAGAGTAGAGGCATGTTTGCGCGGCGCGTCACCGTGACTCGAATCGACGCCGCGGGCGAGCGCCATGCTTGCCCGATCGGGCAAATCGACAACTTTGCCATGCGAAACTTCACCAATGACGCGGTTTTCGACGACACTTTTCCGGCTGACGATGGCGTTCTGGAAATTGGAAACCGCGTACCGCTGGACCGTCTGCGAGTGGCGATGGCGGATTGGTTTTGGCGCAAAGGCTACCTGAAAGCCAACGAGCGGCTTGAGATGATCGAAGAAAGCCCACGACCTTGAGAAATCAGTTGAGCGTTCCTGCGAGTCTGCCAAGGGCCGCAGGGCCCGGCAGTTCATTTTCTCGACATACGCGCGTCTGTTTAGTTCCGTTTTCGGCCATCCGCATATTCAGTCGAATCAAGTAACCTATTTATTATCAATTATTTATCGCGAAATAGTCGTGCATCCGGAGAGTCGCGGGGGTTTTTCGAGGCGCGCGCTCCTTGAAAGGATGGACTGAGAAATTGAACGCTCCGTTTTTGCGAGATTGCCTCCGAAGGCGAAGCGGCATCGTTCGCCCGCCGGCCCTGGGGTATCCGACCTTGGTTCCACGTTCGCGGGATTGCGGGGTGATGGGAGGCAAGCGGCATACTATGCAGTGCGATTTCTTCCTCGCCAGGTGAACCATGAATTCCGTGAGCGCCCGCCGGGACGGATTTTACCTTCTTCTGCTTGGCAGTCTTTTTTTTGTCTTGGCAGGCGTCGGCATAGAACAGCTCAACTACGCCGGGATGATCGACTTCAGAGAGTATTATTTTGGTGCGCGATGCCTTATCGAGCATCACGATCCTTACAAGCAGTCTGACCTGTCGGAGATGTACGAGCGCGAAGGCCGGAATCTGCCGGCCGAACCGTGCCCGGGGTGCTGGCACCGCAGCACCGACCACCTGACCCCTAACTTTCCCACCATATTTCTTCTTGTTGCTCCGGTGGCGGCTCTGCCATGGGCGGCGGCCAAAACGATCTGGATGGCGCTCACGGCCGGATGCCTGATCCTCGCGGCCTTTCTGATGATGAATGCCAGCGCAGAGTTCGCTCCGCGACTCTCTGCAGGCGTGATTTTTCTCCTTCTCGCAAACTGCGGACTGCTGCTGGCCATGGGCAACGCGGCCGGCATTGTCGTGGGCCTGACAGCGATTGCTGCCTGGTGCATTCTGCGCGATCGATTTGCGCTTGCGGGCTCGCTGTGCCTGGCTGTGGCGCTTGTGGCGAAGCCTCATGACGCGGGGCTGGTTTGGCTTTATTTCCTCTTAGCCGGCGGCGCGCTCCGCAAGCGCGCGCTGCAATCATTTGCCATGGCCGCCGCATTGGCTGCCGCGGCGGTACTCTGGACATCGCTCGTGGCTCCGCATTGGATCGAGGAGCTGATCGCCAACCAATCGGCGATCATGTCGCGCGGTGGCCTCAATGATCCGGGACCTGCGAGCGGGGGCAACTTCGGCGTCAACTTGATCATCAATTTGCAGACGATCGTGAGCCGCCTCGACGATAATCCGCACTTCTACAACCCTGTG
>JASHSG010000307.1 GCA_030040935.1 Acidobacteriaceae bacterium
CGATGATGAGCCTGGCCAGCCGCACATCCTCGGTGGGCGTGCCGTATTTTTTCCCGTAAACGAGATTCCACGCCTGTCCGCCGGCCTCAGAGCAGATGGTTCGGTCGAGCTGGCTCGCGCCCATGCGATGGAAGAAGCGGCGGTCCATCGATCCGTAGCCAAGCACGCCGATGGTGCCGGCGTAGCTGTAAGGCAGAATCGACTCGGTCCCGTAGCGCTCGCCGATCTGCTTGAGCCGCGCGGCAATCGCATCGAGCGCCTCGTCCCAGCCGACCCGCTCGAAGGACTCGTGCTCGCGCCCGCGCGGCAGCGGGCCTTTAGGCGCATTGGGCTTGCGGCGCAGCGGATAAAGAATGCGATCGGGCGCGTAAACGCGATCGAGATACTTGGCCACTTTGCCGCACAGGAAGCCGCGCGTCACCGGCTGCGAGGGGTCGCCTTCAACTTTGATCGCGCGGCCTTCGCTATTGACCGTAACCAGCACCGCGCAGGAGTCTGGACAGTCGTGCGAGCAGACCGTGTGAACGATGCGGAAGGGCGCGGAGGCGGCCATGAAGCGATTGTAAGCTGAGTGCGGTTGAGAGCCGCGCATGTACACTGGACCGTAGTGGTGCGGTTTGAAAATGTTTCCCTCGGGGGCTAAAGCCCGCGATGATTTTGCTCGATTCCTGTACGGGCTGACGCCCGTACCCTTCAAGATGACCCACTACCCGCTGGACACGCTATGAGTTGCCTGTTCTGCAAGATTGCATCGGGAGAGATTCCGTCGACGGCTGTGTACCAGGACGATCTCGTCTATGCCTTCGCCGATATCAATCCCAAGTCGCCGGTACACATTCTGGTCATTCCGCGCGAGCACATCGGCTCGCTTGCCGAGGCAGTTGACGAGCATCGGCCGCTGCTCGGGCATCTCATGTGGGTTGCGGCGGAAATCGCGCGCAGGAAGGGCCTGGCAAAGGGGTACAGGGTGGTGGTGAACTCTGGCGATGAGGGCGGCCAGACCGTGGATCATCTTCACTTACACGTGATGGGTGGGCGGCAGATGACGTGGCCGCCGGGATAGAAAAGTTGCGAACCGGGGAACGAAGAAGCGCAGAAGCGGGAAAGGTTCGTGCCCTCTACGTGTTGGTTCGCGCCAGCCGATGCAGTTTCCACAGGCAGATTCCGTGCATGATGGAGGAAAGCGGCACCATGAAGGCCGGAATCATCACCAGAGGAAAGCGCGAGACGAGAAGATTCGGGTGATTGATGGCCAGCAACTGGAATCGCGTCGGCGAGGTCAGAAAGCCCGTCGTCATGGCGACCACAAAATCAGCGATTCCCAGCACGTTCCACCAGTAGGCCGCCGTGCGGCTTGCTTTTGAGCCTTTGGCTGCGGCCCAGGCAACTGGAATGGCGAGGACACCAACCAGGACATCTCCCGCGCCGGCGGGCAGCGCGAACTGCCAAGGCAGTTGGCCCAGGCCCCACATGACCAGAAAGAGCGCGCCAATGACTCTGTAGAACTGAACTCCCACGAGCCAGGGCAAAGGCGTTGCATCCGCGACTTTGGCCATCGCCTGCGATCGAAAGATCAGCCAAAGGCCAACCACCACGGGAAGGAGCGCCGCGAACAGTATGGGCGGGAACGCGGCAAAGACGATCGCAAGAACTTTGGCGAGATGGGTGTGCGGAACATGAAAAGCCGTGCGTCTGGCGATAAAGACGCCGCGCGCGGCCATCTGGAAGGAAAGCACATTCCAGGCAATGAGAGTTGTTGGAATGACCCATGCGATGCGCGACCGCGCAACAGCGGTCAAATCGCTGCGCGCGAGAGCGAGCCGCAGTCCGCTGAGCAACACCGCGACAACGAAAACGTCTGAAAAAAGGCAATAAACAACGAGGGTTGCCTGGGGCATAGAAATCGAAATTCCCTTCTGCTCCGGAAGATGCGCGCGGACAGAAACCGAGACTAACTATTATTATCATAGTCACTATGAAATTACAAGTTTATGGGATATGATGAATTCGGATCAGGCTTCAGGGATGACCAGAAAGTATTTTCTAAAATGCCCGGTTGGGCGCGCCCTCGATGTTGTCGGCGATCGGTGGACGATACTGATCCTTCGCGACCTGTTTCAATTCGAATCGCGCCGATTTCAGGACTTTGAGCAGGCGCTGCCGGGCCTGACGCCGAGCGTGTTATCGGTGCGGTTGAAGGATCTCGAAGCCAATGCAGTGATTTCGAGCCGCAGCTATCAGGACCATCCCCCGAGGATGGAGTATTTCCTCACGCCGAAGGGCAGGAAACTGGGCCCCATTCTTCTGGCGCTGAAAGACTGGGGAGAGCGGTATACCTGAGTCGGGCCACATTTGGCTGGCGGGTGCGCAGGAGCAAACGAGGGCCCGGTGATGGAGCGCCCTCAGTCGGCTGTTCGATCCGGGCGGTCGAGTATCAGGCCGGCTGCTGTGAATATTCCTCTTCCTCTTCGACGCCGTAGCGGCGCAGCAGAACGGGCAGGCTCTGCGAGAATGCCGAACGCGGCATGACCGAGTCGCATCCTGCTTCGACAGCCTTCATCTTGAGGTCACCCTGCAGGTGATTGAGGAAGCCGATGATCGAGACAGCCTTTTTGAATTTGGATTTGAATTTGGGAATCAGCGTCATAGGCTTGGCGTTCAGGTTGTTGAGGTCGAAGACCAGAAGCGCGGGCTTTTCGCTTTCCGGCGCTTCGTAGATGCGGGTGATCGCATCCTTGTTCTCGCCCTTCACAAACTCGACCTTCACGCCCAGTTTGCGTGCCGTCTCCTGAATCTTGGCCAGGAAGAAGAGATCCTCAATGAAGCAAAAGATGCGCGTGGGCGCGTCTTCGCGGATGGGGGCCGGGGGTTGCGCCGGGTAAACGTCAGGATAGTACCCGCTGCTGTGACCGTTGCCCCCCGTGGGAATGGTGGAGGGCGGACCGTCGGCGACATTGCCGTTCACCGCGCGATAACTGTGGTCCATGGGGCCGACGAATGCGCGCGGGCCCTTCTGGCGTCCTCTGCGCTTGCCCTGCGGCGGACCGGAGATGCTGTTGCCGGGCTGCGACTGCGGAGCCGAAGTTTTCTGGAAAAACTTCTTCTTCTTGCGGCCCTGGTGCTGGTGGGCAGGCCGGTGCTGGGCGGGATGCGAGGCCTGCATCTGGGGCGAGTCCTGCATCTGTCCCTGCGGCTGCTGAGGCTGCATTCCAGCCTGCTGACCGGACTTGTTCTTGCGGCGACGGCGGCGGCGCCGATGCCCATGCGACTGCACCTGACCGTTGTCAGGAGGAGGCCCCTGCTCAGGCTGGGGCTGCGTCGGTTCTGTTGTCATGATGCGTATACTTCCTGATGCATTGCTTTCCGGTGTATTGAATTACGCGTTCTTACCCTCGATTGAGCTGTTCGATGACGCTACTCGAGTGCTTCCCGGACTCCCGGAAAGCGGTGCGACCCATAAGCAAACTGCTCAACTCGAAAACTAATGCAGACCGTTTCCTTCCCCGCGAGGTTTTTCCTCAACAAGGAACAAGAGGCTCGACTGCGGCGCGACGAATGCTGCGCGAATGGTCCTCAAAACGGCCGCGCGCCTCGTGATTCCAACCCGTGAGCCTCAGTGAGAATGCGATTGCCGCTTTATCCGCGGGAGTCGTCAATCAACTCCATCCGATCGCCGAACCGATTCCGGCGCAGCCTCTGCTTTTCTCGGAGAATGCCCTTTCCTATGTGAGCCTTCATCGCACACAGCTTGATCGCAATCAGACTGCCGGACGATGAATTGCTTGCTCCGCGGCGAGCTTGCTCTACCCATCCCTGGGTGGCCTGCGTCAGCCGCGTGATAGGCAACTCCGATAGTACAGGGAAGGTCACTCTCTGGCAAGTCAAGGTTTTTGGGGGAACCGTCTTAAGTAATAAGCCTGCCAAAACTGAGATGGCGCCGCGCATTGACCAAAAGGTCGTTCGAACGTGAACCTCAATGTGCGAAACGCCACCCTTCAGGCGTGGCGTTTCAACATTGGCGTCGGGGCCCCGCGCTGGTCACTGGCCTCCCAGCGAAGTGAAGAGCGGACTGGCGGCTCCGCTCGGACTGCAGATGCTCCCTCGGCTGGCTCATCCCTCTCTTTTGGAGGCCGCTCGATGGCGGTTGCTCGGCCGGGTACCGGGTGGTGATCAGGCTCGCTTTCGCCGTCTCCGGCTGCGCTGCCAAGCATCACTGGCGTAAGTGGGGCAGCAATCCGTGTACCGTTCGCAACATTGTTTATTTGCAATGATTTATGGGGATTTTGGGGCTCATCTCGTCTGGATTCTGGAAGCAAAATCGCGAAAATCCTTCAAAAAAGCATAGGGAGTGGCGCACACGCGCTTTCCGATCAGTGCTGGCATTTCGGGCAGTAGTGCGTCCCGCGACCGGCTTCGACAACCCGCCGAATGGGCGTTTGGCAGCGCCGGCAGGGCTCGCCGGTGCGCTGGTATACACAATGCTCGAGCTGAAAAAAACCACGCTCGCCATCGGCGCCGACGTAATCGGAGACGGACGAGCCACCGAGCTGGATAGCGGTGGTCAGGACTTGATGCAACGCGAGCCGGAGCCGCTCGAGTTCGGAGCGCTTTACGCGGTTGGCGCGTCGCCGCGGGCGAATGCCGGCCTGAAAGAGGCTCTCGTCGGCGTAGATGTTGCCTACGCCTGCAAGCAATTCCTGGTTCAGCAGTGCCGCCTTAATTGACAATCGCCGGCCACGAAAAAGCGCGGCGAATTCGCGCTCGCCGATGGTGAGCGGCTCACTGCCCGGCGCGCCGAATCCGGCGCTGCGGCGGAGATCGCGAAACTCAAGCCGTCCAAATCGCCTGGGATCGACAAACCGCAACTCGCGGCCGCTTTCGAGCAAGAGCCTGGCATGCGTGTGAAGCGCAACAGGGCTTTCGGGTGAAGTGACCAGCAGCCGGCCTGTCATGCCAAGATGGACGATCCATTGCGCCTCAGAGACACCGGGGCCCGGCGCCGGTTGGGTGGTTCTTGCCTTGCTCGCGGCCGCCGGCGGACCCAGCTCGAAGACGATGTGCTTGCCGGCGCGATGAACGGACAGGATGGTGCAGCCTGAAAGCCCTTTGGCCTGGCGTTGGCGCGGAGTCTTGAAGGTTTGAGGAACCCGGCTGAACCAGGCTTGAAGAATCCGATCGCCGCGCACGCGCTTGTCGACGCCGCGAGCAATGGTCTCCACCTCGGGCAGTTCGGGCATCGGCTTATTGTAGAGGATCGCAAGCGCGACCCTTCGGCGCACGCATCAGCGCGGAACTACGCGGTTTACTTCCGGCGACGGCCACCCTGGCATGGTGTCAAGGTAATGCGTGGAGATCATCGCAGCGCCAATGAGGCCAGCCATGCCGGGCAGAAGAAACAGCAGCGCGAGGAACTTGAGCGTCGCTAATCTCGCAGGTTTCATCGCTTTCACCTGAAATTCATTGAAAATTCCGCGCCGCAACAGGAGGACGCCGAAGTCTGCTGATCCCGCTAAAGTTTAGGCCGGATCTCGCGGGACCCGCCGCCAACATCATCGAAACCCGCACCCGAAAGCATGCAGCGCGTTCGAAACAGGGATTGATTCAAGGCGATCGTCACCTGGCGGCGGCGTTGCGAGGAGGGTTTTGACCACGAGACACTACACTGGGTGCAACCGTGCCGACGCCCAAAATCGTAACCGACACGATTGCCGCTATCTCCACGCCGCCGGGGCGGGGCGGCATCGGAATTGTGCGCCTCAGCGGGCCTGATGCCGTGTCGATCGCATCGCAACTTGTGCGCCTGCACCAGCCCCTTGAACACGCGCGCGCGCGTTTGGCCGACGTGCTCGACGCGTCCGGCGCAAACGCTCCGTCCATTGACGAAGCTCTTGTGACGCTGTTCGGCTCCCCGAATTCTTACACGTCGGAAGATCTGGTTGAAATTGCGGCACACGGTTCGCCTGTGGTGCTGGAGCTTCTGCTTCGCCGCGCATTGGAGCTGGGCGCACGGCTGGCCGAGCCCGGGGAGTTCACTCAGCGCGCCTTTCTGGCGGGCCGAATCGATCTTACGCAAGCCGAAGCGGTTCGCGACCTCATCGATGCGCAGACGCTCACGCAGGCGCGCCAGGCCGCCAGCCAGATGGGCGGCGCGCTCAGCCACCGCGTTGCGGCTGCCAAGCAATCGCTCGTGGAACTGATCGCAATGCTCGAGGCAGGGATCGACTTTGGCGAAGATGACGTCGACGTTACGCCGCAGGCCGAGATCGCGAAGCGGATGGGCGAGATCAGCCCTCCTCTGGCCGCTCTTGAAGCATCATTCGCACGCGGCCGAATCGTCCACGACGGCTTGACGCTGGCGATCGTTGGCCGCCCCAACGTCGGCAAGAGCTCGCTGTTCAACTGCCTCGTTGAGCGCGAACGCGCAATTGTCACCGCCTCGCCCGGCACCACACGCGATCTGGTAAGCGAACGAATCTCAATCGGCGGCATTCCTATCGAGCTCGTGGACACGGCAGGTTTCCGTGAGGGCGCACGCGAACTTCTTGAGGAAGCCGAACAGCTCGGAATCCGCCGCAGCCACGAGGCGCTGGCAGATGCGGCATTGGTTCTTGTCGTGCTAGACGCTACCCAGCCGCTCAACGATGAGGATCATCGTTTGCTCGTGGCGATCGAAGGAAGGCCGGCGATCATCGCGCTCAACAAGAGCGACCTGGTACTGAACGTGAATGAGTTGGCTTCGAAATTGCAGCCCGCACTTTCGGGTCACAGCGCGCTGTCAACGTCCGCGCTTAGCGGCGAGGGCATCCCCGCGCTGCGCGAGCTCATATTGTCGCTTGCCACCGGCGGCGCGGCCTGTGAACCAGGAATCCTGACCAACCTGCGCCAGCACCAGGCCATCACCACTGCGCTTTCAGCATTGGCCGACGCCGTCAGGGCCAACGCCGGCGCAATTCCTCACGAGATGATTCTGCTCGACCTCTACCGCGCGCTCTGGGCTCTCGATTCGCTCACCGGCCAAACCACGTCCGACGATATCCTGAACCTGATCTTTTCCACCTTCTGCATCGGAAAGTGACTGTAACTCATCTATTGTCAACGATATATGACTGCGGCGCTAGAAAAAGGCCAGAGCACAGGACTGGCTTCGGCAGTCCTCGAAGGATTCTCCGCTCTCCCCCATTCTCAGATCGGCGCGGGCTAGGATTTTTCCGGGGGCGTCTCGGGTGCTTTTTCGCCAGCGCGCGAATAGCGGATCACCTCGACGCGGGACATGGCGACCAAACCGTCTTCCACCATCGCGTCAAGGTGCGGAATCAACTTTTCGATCTGGTCCTCCACATCGATGACCGTGAGCATGATCGGCGCATCTTTTGAGAACTTCCAGTGGCTCGAATGGTGGATCCTCGTGCTCGCGCCATACCCTTCTATTCCTCGATACACGGTCGCGCCGGCGATTCCGAGTTCCATGCATTTGGACACGATTGCTTCATGCAGGGGCTTGCCCTGCCATTTGTCTGCCTCGCCGAAGTGAATGCGCAGCATTCGCGCTTGAAACTGGTCTTTCACGGTCGAGCCTCCGTTCACAGCGGCATGTTCGCGCGCAACTCGGGAAGGCGAACATCCTGGGCGCGATAGGAATACTTGATGATGTCAACATCGGAAAACACGACCAGGCCTTCTTCCACCATCTGATCGACAAGTGGAAGAAGAGCGCGAAGCTTCTCTTCGCTATCCACGGCCGAGAGCATGATGGAGCAGTCGCGGGACAAGTGGAGAGCGGTGTCCTTGTGCACTCGGCGGTGCGCGCCGTAGCCGAGAATGCCGCGATAGACGGTGACACCGGCGATATCATTGGCCCGCATGGCCTCGACGAGAGCCTGGTAGAGAGGCTTCCCTTTCCAGCGGTCCGATTCGCCGATATAGATGCGCATCATCTTGGCCTTGCCCTCCATCCTCAGGTGTTCCGGAGGGATCGCTTGCTTCGGTTTCGAGACCTGGGCGGGCTTGGCAATTGTGGTTTCCTGGACATCGATCATTCCTGTGCCCGCCAGCTCTTCCAGCTTGCCCAGGATCTCGTTGACTTTTTCCGGGGTCTCAATGAACTCGATTTTGAGCGGCATGTGATCGGAGATCTCGACGATGCCGGCGGAGTGCATGTGATGATCGGCGCCGAAGCCGGCCACACCCTTTAGAACGGTCGCCCCCGAGACTCCTCGATAGAACAGAAAGTCAAGAATGCTCGAGTAGACCGGAACACCGTGGTGTTTCGACCCTTCACTGACATAGATTGAGACCTTGAGAGCTTTTCCGGCTTTCAGCATTTACCCTCCGTTGCGCCCGTGAAACCCGCCGCCAAACCAGGGACTCGGCTGCCCGCGCCAAGACGTTCATTCCCCATATCCGAGCGATTCTGCAGAGGGT
>JASHSG010000308.1 GCA_030040935.1 Acidobacteriaceae bacterium
CGCTCGTCGCGCTCGGCGTCGTCGGCGCATTCTTTTGTTTCTTCCCGCTCGCCGAGGTCATCACCATGCTCGTCATCGCGCGTATCCTTCTGCAGTTCTCGCTGCAACAGTTCGGTGTCATCCTGCTTCGCATCCGCCGTCCCGATCTTCCGCGTCCCTTCCGCATTCCCCTCTACCCGCTTCCGCCGCTCGTCGCCGTGGCCGGCTTTGCCTATATGCTCTTCGATCCCCGCCGCGCCCATGCAAAAGGTGGCAGCGGTCTCTTCGAGCTCTATGGCGCACTCGCCATCGCACTTAGCGGAACCGCCATCTACCTCTTCCGCGCCCGTCGCCTCCGCCAGTGGCCCTTTCTGCCCGCGCCTCAGAAATCCAACCTCGCTTCTCCATAAAACTGCACTGTCATCCCGAGTGAGCCCGACGTGAGGCAGACTGGTCGAAGGATCCGCGGTTGTTCTTTCACTCTGCGCTCGCTCCTCATCCTCTTTGCTCCCTGCTGGCTACTCCCGATTGGCTGCTCTCTGCCTTCCTGTAACTTCACGCCCCTCCACCGTGTCTAATAATTGCAGCGGCCCTCCCCACGAGGTCACTTCATGCTTATCTCCAAACCGCCGGACCTTCCCTCGTCTGAAATCACCTCGCGCGGCGATTACTTCCGGTATCTCACTCGCCGCCGCTTCCTCAAAGGAGCGACGGCTGCGGGTGTCGCGGCCCTTGGCGCCGATCGCCTGGGCCGGCTCATCTCCCCGCGCACGACCGTCCGTGCAGGCGCCAAGCTTCAAACCGTCCCCAGCCAGCTCACAACCACCGGCGAGCAGCTAACTCCCTACGACGACATTACCCACTACAACAACTTCTATGAATTTGGTGTCGACAAGGGCGCTCCCGCTGAGAATGCCGCCTCCCTGCCCACGCGCCCCTGGACCGTCAAAGTCGAAGGCAAAGTTGCCAGGCCTCTGACCTTCGACATCGATGACCTCCTGAAACTTCGCCCTCTTGAAGACCGTGTCTATCGCCATCGCTGCGTCGAGGCCTGGAGCATGGTCATTCCTTGGGTCGGCTACTCGCTCTCCGAGTTCATCAGGAAATGCAACCCGCTGCCCAGCGCCGCCTATGTCCAGTTCATCTCCTATTACAATTCGCGAGTCGAACAGTGGTCCGGCGAAGATCCCGGCATCTCCTGGCCCTATTCTGAAGGCCTTCGCATGGACGAGGCGATGAACCCGCTCACCCTTCTCACCTTCGGCCTCTATGGCGAAACTCTCCCCAATCAGGACGGAGCGCCCGTTCGCATCGTTGTCCCGTGGAAGTACGGCTTCAAATCCGCGAAGTCGATCGTCACCGTTCGCTTCGTCGACAAGCAGCCGCCCACAACCTGGAACGACCAGGCCGCCTACGAATACGGCTTCTACTCCAACGTCAATCCCAACGTCGACCGCGTCCCCTGGAGCCAGAAAACCGAGCGCCGCATCGGCCTGCCCTTCTACGAGCAAAGCCGCACCACCCTTATGTTTAACGGCTACACCGATCAAGTGGGATCGCTGTACTCCGGCATGGACCTAAGGAAGTTTTATTGACGGAACCATCCCTACGCTTCAAGCTGACCACTGATCATTGAAAACTGACCACTGACGCTCCCATGTCCCGTCCCACCCTCATCGCCCTCAAAACCGCCACTTGGATCGTCTGCCTCGCGCCGTTCTGCTGGCTTGTCTGGGGAGCTTTCACCAACAACCTCGGCCCCGACGCCACCGGCGCCATTGCTTTCACCACCGGCCGCTCCACACTTCGCCTGCTCGCCGTCACCCTCGCAATTTCGCCCATCCGCCGCCTTATTCCGCGCCTCGCCTGGCTCATCCGTTTCCGTCGCCTCATCGGGCTCTTCGCTTTTTTCTACGCCACGGTCCATGTCCTGACCTGGGTCGCGCTCTACAATAACTTTGACCTGCACAACATGCTGGCCGACGTCGTCCGCCGTCGCTACATCACCGCCGGAATGGCCGCCTACATCTCGCTCGTGCCTCTGGCGCTCACCTCGACAGCATGGTCCATCCGCAAGCTCGGCGGAAAAAGCTGGAGCCGCCTGCACACCCTCATCTACTTCGCCGCGCTCTGCGGAGTGGCGCACTACTGGTGGCAAATGAAGCCCGGAGTCCTCACCCCGCTCGCCATGACGGTTGTCATCGCTGCGCTTCTTCTCATTCGCCTCATCCCCGCCCGGCGCTCCTCAAGGGCAATCTCATCCTGAGCGAAGTCAGGCCTGATCTTCGGCCAAAAGAAGGCGAAGGATACGCGCTTGCTTTCCCGCCTTCCACCCAGCAAAACCGCGGGCGCCCCATTTCCAAATATCCGCGCGTTGCAAGAAGTTTTAGGGCGGGATCGCGCGCGCGACACGCTTGTTATGGATTCGTCGGCCCAGCGCCGTTACTCGGCGCGCTTTGACTGGGCTGCGGGTCGGGAACCGAAATGCTCACTCCGTCCATGTCGCTCGTCACCGTCAGCGGTATCTCC
Organism: Acidobacteriaceae bacterium; assembly: GCA_030040935.1. Lineage (GTDB taxonomy): Bacteria > Acidobacteriota > Terriglobia > Terriglobales > Acidobacteriaceae > Telmatobacter. The sequence goes on from JASHSG010000308.1 coordinate 2,509, forward strand.
GCGCTGCCCTCCCTGCTTCCATCCCCGGGCTGCACATTGAACGAGTATCGTCCCATCGGAGGCCCGGAACCCGAGTCGCTTCCGGCCTGGGACTCTTGTCTGGCTGTCGCCCGCAGGATAAAGCTGTCTTCCGGCACATAGTGAAATTCGAACTCTCCGTTCGGCGCCACCACCGCCCGCGCCGGCTCCCGGGTGTCCGCGTAAAGCAGCCGTACCGTCGCCGCCGCCGGAGCTTCGTTTGTGCTCTTCAGCAGCACTTGTCCTCGAATCGTGTGCAGCCGGCTCAGCGGAATCGTAATGTCGGCGTCTTTCGAAGCGCCGCCCATCGTTACTTTGATCGTTTCTGCCTTCGCCGCCCGCTGTCCCCCGCCCACATACACCTCCATCGAGCCAATCGACGATTCCATCACCGCCGCCGATGCTTTCGCATCCGCGTTCATAGACCATCGCACTGGCAGCGAAACGCTGACTAGATACTCTCCCGGCAGGACGCCCAAAATCCTGAATCTTCCGCGATCATCCGTCCTCGCCGTCCCTGCTCCGGAGTAAATCATAGGTTGCGCCGTCGCCTGCCCCACGCCCCCCTCGTCACCCTCTGACTTCATTGCGATCCTCACCGGCAGGTCAATCGCAGGGCTCCCATCGTCATAGGTTGCGGTCCCGTCAATCTCCGCGCCGCGCTCCAGGCGAATCGACAACTGCGCCGGCTGATTCGCTGTCGCGGTCACGCTTGGCATCACCGCCAGCAGCTTTTTGCGATCGTCGGCCGGCAATGTATCCAGGTACGACTTCGTCAGCACGCTCATCAGGTTCTCGTATCCGGGCAGCGATGCCGCTGCGTAGTAGTCGCCCTCCTGAACGTGGTTGAACACGAATCGCCCATCCAGGTCCGTCATTGTCGTATCGCCCACTGCGTATCCGTGCTCGGCGCCGTCCACCAGGTACACAACCGCAAGGCGCGCCGGCAAATCCGTATCTGCGCAGTAAACCGTCCCTGTAATCGTCCCGCTTGAAGATATGGGCGCTGCTTGCGCCGGCGCGGGCGGCGCATTCTGTGCCGCGCATGCGAGCGCTAGGGTATTCCAGGCGATCGCGAGCGCCAGCGTCCGGGCGCTCCTCATTTCAGAACCTCTCTGAGGTCCATCGTGGGCGGAAATTCCAGCATCCGCTGCGCCACCGGCATGTAGCTCTTCCGGTGCAGCGGCGTCGGCCCCAGCCGCCGCAGAGCCTCCAGGTGTTCCTGCGAACAGTAACCCTTGTGTCGCGCCAGCCCATATCCCGGATACACCGCATCCAGTTCCACCAGAACCCTGTCGCGGTGCACCTTCGCCAGCACGCTCGCGGCTGCAATCGAGATGCTCCGCGCGTCCCCGCCCACCACTGCCTGCTGTGCGCACGGCCACTCGATCGTGTCGCACCCATCGATCAGCAGGTAATCTGGCGCCAGTGAACCTGCCCCCATCGTCAGCCGTTCCACCGCCATCCGCATCGCCAGCAGCGACGCTCTCCTTATGTTGATGCGGTCGATCGTCTCCACGTCCACCGCTGCAATCGCCCACGCCACCGCGCACTCGCGGATCGCCGCGTCAAATTCGTTTCTTTGCTTCTCCGTGAGCTGTTTTGAATCGGTCAGTCCCCGCAGCCGCCGCCGCTCCGGGAAAATCACCGCCGCCGCCACCACGGGCCCGAACATCGGCCCGCGCCCCACTTCGTCGAGCCCGGCAATGCACCGCGCCCCAGCACGCCGCGCCGCGTTCTCCAGCGCCCATCCGCACACCGGAGTCCTGGTCATGCAGCCAGTATATGAATCTTCATGAAAGGTTCGGGTGGAAAAGCCCGCACTCACCCATTCACGCGCGTTCGAACCCATAGTCGCGTTCCACCCGGCAGATGCGCACCTTGAACTCCTCATACCACGTGTTGCGTCCACGCTCTTGCGCCACAAGGTGCCGCGAGTTCTGCTTCCACGCCGCAATCGACTCCAGGCTCTCCCAATACGAAACCGTGATTCCCAGCCCATCCCTCGCCGACTCAATACCGAGGAATCCCGGCTGCTCCGCGGCCAGCTTTTCCATCGCCTCCGCCATCTGCCCATATCCGTTATCCCCATCGGTCCGCAGCGAGGTGAAAATCACCGCATAATAAGGAGCCGCCGGGGTCTTTGCAATCATCGTCATGCCATGAGTATAGGGATTTGGCGCCGATCACTTTCCCCCGCTCTTCCAGCACCACTCACTCTCCCTGCCCCGTGGTCGCCATCCACCGTCAGAAGCCCTGTGGAAATCTTGCCAAAACCTGTGGATAAAATTGGCCGGGGAACGGGCTCTTAAGCGACGATGGAACGTCCGATGAAATCGGGCTCCCTGATTAATCGTTTTAGTAAATCCATTTATTTTCTGCTTGCCATTCCTCTCGCATTACGTTAGTTTTCCTTCGGTCGCTCGAAGAACAAACTCCAGTCTGTAAGAAAGTGACTAAAGTAATGCGCTGGGCGATCGCTCGTTGCGGATTGAAATTCTGAACTTGTCCCTTCCCGTGCCTCGCTTTCCTGGGCTCTGCGCAATGCCGGGGGCAGCGTGGCAACTCCTGCTCGGTTTCGTGCTCTTGGAACAGTAGCCGGTCCCCCAATCGGACTGTGCCTGCGGAACTCTTCCGCTTCCTCGGCGCAACGGCCTTTCCGCATCGCATCTCACTCCCACCACGCGTTCAGGAGCAGTGCTCCGAGGACGCGCAAATTCGATCTTCGCAGCATCGCACGAAGTTTCAAACCCAAATGGAAAAGGAGATTGGCATGCACTCAGTGAAGTTCGCGTCAGCTAAAGTTCCACTTGCAATCCTCGCCGCTCTTGTTTTGGCAGGGTTTGCAATCGTGGCCGCAAATGCCCAAACGGTTTCGAACAACGGAACGGGCACCAACAACGGTTACTACTACACGCTCTACACCTCCAGCGGCTCGGCAACCATGACCTTCCCGGAAGCGAGCCAGTATCCCGGCAATTACGCCATCAGCTGGTCCGGCGTCGGCGACATGGTTGGCGGCAAAGGCTGGCAAACCGGCAGCGCTCAGACCATCGGCTACAACGTCGGTTCCGCCAGCGGATACAACACCATCTCTATCTATGGATGGCTCACCAACCCGCTGGTCGAGTACTACATTACCGAGCTCGGCTCCCTCTATACGGCCGATGCAACGTACAAGGGCAGTGTCTCCAGCGATGGACACACCTACAGCACCTATGAGCATCAGCAGGTGAACCAGCCCTCGATTGAGGGCACCCAGACCTTCGAGCAGTATCTCGACGCCTGGGGCGGCTCTTCGACGGGCTCGAATCACACCGTCACCACCGCAAACCACTTCACCCACTGGAAAAACCTCGGCATGACCGTGGGGACTTACAACTACCAGATCCTCGGAACCGAAGCCTACAACGGCGCAAGCGGAGAAGTGAACGCAACTGTCTGGTAAACCGATCCTGCTGCATTTCCTTTTGAGTTTGCCGGCGCTGGCCGTATAGATGCTGGTCGGCGTCGGCAATCTCGAGAACTGATCCAGTCCACCTGAACGCGCGTCCGGGCCGCCCTCCTCGGCGCGGCCTGTTACCCGACCCCCGTCGCTGCCAGTCCCCGCACCCGATCAATAGGACATTCTCCTGGGAAAAGCGCCCATGGTTGCCGCTATCGTGCTCGTTGTCCCCATTTGCACCGGGTGAGCGTTCAATCGTTTCACGCCTGCCCATGGCGGCGCCTTTCATCGCGGTCATGAGCATCGGTGTTTGTGGCGCCAAGGTGTATAAGAATGTCAGGCCGGCAATCGACACGAGAGGTCATTGACAATGCCAAAGTTCGTAATTGAGCGCGAAATTCCCGATGCCGGTAAATTGACTCCGGCTCAACTCCAGGCAATTTCCCAGAAATCTTGCGGCGTTCTGGAATCAATGGGCCCTCAAATCCAGTGGCTCCAGAGCTTCGTCACCGACAACAAGATTTACTGCATCTACATTGCGCCGAACGAGGATTCGGTTCGCCGTCACGCCGCTCAGGGTGGGTTCCCAGCCAACTCTGTCGCCCGCGTTCGCGCCGTCATCGATCCCACAACCAGCGAGTAGCTTTGCTCCGGGTTCCTGCACGACGAAGCCGGAATCGAACCATGGATTCGCGCTTCGAAGACGACCGCAGATGGCCCGCGTTCCGTCCGCTCAGCAAAAACCCCGGCCGCAGCCGGGGCTCTTTTGACGCTTTGCTGATTCCTCCATCACTCAGTGCCAGCCGGGGCTCTGCCGATCTCCGCCCCTCGAACCTGGCCCCTGTTCTTAGGCCCTCGCAGTGCCCGTCTCGCGTTCCACTTCCTTCAGCCGCGCCGCCTTGCCGCGCAATCCGCGCAGATAAAATAGCTTCGCCCGCCTCACCTTGTAGCTCCGTATCAGCTCCACCTTATCCACCACTTTGGAGTTGAAGGGGAAGATGCGTTCCACCCCCTGCCCGAAGCTCATCTTGCGCACGGTAAACGTGCCCTGCGGGCCCTGGTTGATGGCGATCACCAGCCCCTCGAATGCCTGCAGGCGCTCTTTATCGCCTTCTTTGATCTTCACTTGAACGCGGATCTGGTCGCCGGGCACAAACGCCGGCAAATCGGTGCGCTTCAGCTTGTCAGCCAGGCGCTGCATGACGGGGTGTATGGACATTCTCGTTTCCTGTGATTGAAGTCAGAATCACTAGTCTACCAAAGATCGCTCCCGCCTGCCTCGCTCGATGGCCCGCATCTACCATTCTCCGCCTGCGAATTTTGGGTGTTTCGGCTCCCATCCTCTGCGATATAGTTCCGCAATGGACGAAAAACGAGACCTTCTTCGCCACACCCTTGCCACACTCGCCTACCGCACTTCGCGCGCCTTGGAAAACGCTCCCCCCTCGTTCGCCAACTTCGATAATGCCGGCCGCCGCCCCGTCCAGATCCTCGCCCACATGGGCGATCTCTTCCTCTGGGCGCTCTCCATGGCTCAAGGCAATCCCGGATGGCACAACTCCCAGCCCCTCGCCTGGCCGCAGGAGCAGCAGCGCTTCTTTGCCGCCCTCGCCGCATTCGACGCCTACCTCGCGTCCTCAAATCCCGTCCACGCGCCCATCGAGCGCCTCATGCAAGGCCCCGTCGCCGACGCTCTCACGCACGCCGGCCAGCTCGCCATGCTCCGCCGCCTTGCCGGCGCGCCCACCCGCGGCGAAAATTTCTACGTCGCTGCCATCGCCATTGGCCAGGTCAACTCCGTCCAGCCCGAGCCCGTAAAGCCGTTCTAGCTCCCTCCACCCGCCGCTATATCTGGTGCCCTCGCCCGCATGCGGCACCGTCCCTCTCCGCCAAGCCTCCGTCGCGAATCCCGATCTTTCCGTGAAGTCTCTTGTGGAAAAAATGTCGAAATCTAAACATCATTGTAACATTTGAAGCAATCTAATCGACTTAATCGTATGAAAATTAATGTGTTTTAGAAAAACATTGACAAGTCACAAGTGATCGTACGAAAATGATGACGGTGACTATCGTCGCCATGGAGGTTTTATATGCGCCGTATACTCGCGACCAGCACTCTGCTATCCTCGCTGATCCTCCCCGCAGCGGCTTTTGCCAGCACGCCCGTTGACGACGCCACTGCCCCAACCCCCATCCGTGTCAGCTCCGGTGTTACGCAGCCGGTCCTCGTTCACTCCGCCTACCTCGACATTCCTGAGGGTTACTCGATCGACGCCATCCCCGCCGACGCACAGGTCGGTCTATCCGTCACCATCGATGAGAAGGGTCAGCCTCAGAACATTGAGGTCACCAGGTCCTTCAGCCCGCTGTGGGACGCGCGTGTCATTGAAGCTGTCCGCCAGTTCAAGTTCAAGCCGGCTACGGTCGACAGCCAGCCCGTCCCGGTCGACATGAACCTCACCATCAACATCGCCCGCTAACCGCATCTCGCCAATCCGGTGAGTGCTTCACGAAAA
>JASHSG010000309.1 GCA_030040935.1 Acidobacteriaceae bacterium
ATCGATGCTGGTGGCTCCCAGGCCGAAGCGGCGGGAGATGATTTTGACTTCATCGGGATGGGAGACGAGCTTAGGCATCTTTATTCGGGTCCTGGGCCCGATCCTCAACTCGCTGCCGGTATGCGCCGATGATGCCGGGCACAAGATCGGGCTTGAGCTCGTCGTGAAAGTCGTAGTTGACCTGGATGGCCGGCGCCCACGAGCAGGCGCCGATGCACTCGACTTCTTCCAAAGAGAACAGACCATCCGCGGTGACGCCGTCCGGCCCAACGCCGAGCTCTTCGCGGAAGCGCTCATATACTTCGTAGGCTCCGCGGAGCATGCAACTGATGTTGGTGCAGACCTGAATGTTGAACTGGCCGACGGGCTTGAAGCGGAGCATCGAGTAATAGGTGGCGACGTTGCGCACCTCGAGCGGGGTGATGCCGATGCGGCGGGCGACCTCGGCCACGACGGCATCGGAGAGATAACCAGCCTCGTCCTGCGCGTAGAGCAGCATGGGAATCAGTGCGGAGCGCTTGACAGGATACTTCTCTACCAGGGCGTCAAATCGCGCGGCGAGCTCGGGCGAAAAGATGGACGCGGGCGCGGATTTGGATTTCTTCGGACTCATCGCGTCGGCTCCAACATCAGTTCGCGCGCCCATCGTTCCGCGGCCAGGTCCATGGCTTCCTCGCGGATGCTCGAGCGCAGAGTTCCGGCTTCAGTCAGCTCCAACGTTCCCATGATTCCATTTTCTCGCGTCCAGGTTAGGATTGCGTGATTGCGCGTGAGACGCAGCCACTTTTTGTCGTGGCGGACGGTCATTTCTTCACCGGCAAGGTCGACGGAGGCTTCCCGCTTCAGATGCAAGCCGTGCACGGCTGTGTAACTGCGGAGCAGGGAGCCGAGGGAAGAGAAAAGTTCGGCCCAGAGCGCTTCAGCAGAATGAGTCTGCATTGAGGTCAACGGTCAATTTCTCCGAGCACAATATCGATGGAGCCGACGACGGCGACGAGGTCGGCGATCAATCGACCCTTGGCCATGGTTTCGACGGCCTGCAGCGTGGCAAACGAGGGATAACGCATGTGAACGCGGTAGGGCTTGGCGGTGCCGTCCGAGACGACGTAATAGCCCATCTGGCCGTGGCCGCACTCCATCCCCTGATAGACCTCGCCGGCGGGGACGTTGAAACCCTCAGTAACGATTTTGAAGTGATGGATGAGGGCTTCCATCTCGGTTTTCATTTTCTCGCGGTCGGGCAGCACGATTTTGGGCGCATTCGCCTTGACTGGACCGCCGGGCATGCCGTCGAGAGCTTGCTGGACGATCTTTGTGCTCTCGCGCATCTCCGCGAGGCGCACTTCGTAACGCGCCCAGGTATCACCCACCGTCGAGGTTGGCACCTTGAACTGGAACTTTTCGTAACTGGAATAGGGCATATCGCGGCGGAGGTCGACGTCGACTCCGGAGGCGCGCAGCGGGGGGCCGGTTACGCCGAGCGCAATTGCATCTTCCGGCGACAGATAGCCCACACCTTTCAAGCGATTCATGAAGATTGGATTGCCCGTGAGCAGATTGGAATATTCGTCGATCTTTTCCGGGAAGATGGCGATGAATTGCTGCACGCGATCGAGCCAGTCGAGGGGCGGCTCCATGGAGAGGCCGCCGATGCGGAAGTAGCTGGTCATCATGCGCTGGCCCGCTACAGCTTCAAAGAGGCGGAGAATCTCTTCGCGCTCGCGGAAGGTGTAGAGGAAGACGGTGAGCGCGCCAATATCCATAGCGTGGGTGCCGAGCCAGATCAAATGCGAGTTGAGGCGGCTGAGCTCGGTGAGGAGAACGCGAATCCATTGCGCGCGCTCGGGAATCTCGAGCGCGAGAAGTTTTTCGACGGCCAGGCAGTAGCAAAGATTGTTGGAGAGCGGATCGAGGTAGTTGATGCGATCGGTAAGCGGGACGACCTGCTGATAGAACTTGGCCTCGCAGGTCTTCTCGATGCCCGTATGGAGATAGCCGACCTCGGGCCTGACGCTGACAATCACTTCGCCGTCCAGTTCGACTACCAGGCGCAGCACGCCATGCGTGGCCGGGTGCTGCGGTCCCATATTGAGGATCATGCGGCGTTCGCCGGCGCTTTCGGCGGCAGGCAGCTCGAGGACAGGCGCGCCGGGGTTGGAGTTCATCAGCGGTACCCCTCCACCGGGTAGTCCTTGCGCAAGGGATAGCCTTGCCAATCTTCCGGCATCATGATGCGGCGGAGATCGGGATGGCCGGCAAAGCGAATGCCGAACAGGTCGAAGACCTCTCGCTCGAAATAGTTCGAGCCGGGCCAGACGGGCGTGATCGAGTCGATGATTGGTTCGGCGCCGGAGCCGGCCTCGTCGAGCATCGCGCGCAGACGGATGCGCTCTTTGAAGGCGTGTGACAGAATGTGATAGCTCAACTGAAAGCGGGGCGAGGACGGAAACCAATCCACCGCGGTCATGTCCTCAAAAAAATTGTAGCCGGCGGCCTTGACGGCGGAGCAGGCGGCGCGAATCCCGCCCGGCGCAACGGTGAGTGTGAGCTCGCCGAAGTCGAAGCGCGCATCGATGAAGGCCTGCGCATCCCAGGTTTCGAGCGCCTTCACCGCCGGATGGTCGCGCATCGCTTCGAGCACCGCGTTCTTACCCGAGATTGTAGATGGTTGGCTCGTCATCCTTTGGAACTCCACGGTCTGCTGCTCTTATTTTCCTGCGTCCCCGGCTCCCTCGGTCCCTCGTTTCCCGTCTTCAAAGATCCGCTTTATCGCGACTCCAGTCTAAAATCCCTTTGCGCGCGATGTAGTAGAGGCCGACAGCAACGAAACCGAGGTAGACGAGCATCTCCCAAAAGCCGAAGAGGCGGGAGCCGGTGATGTGCGGCAGCTGGCGGTAGATGATGGCCCACGGCATCATGAAAACCATCTCCACATCGAAGAGGATGAAGAGAACGGCAACGAGGTAGAAGCGCACGCTGAAGCGGCCCCGCGCATCGCCGATGGCCTGAATGCCGCACTCGTAGGCGTCAAGCTTGACTCTGGTGTTGCGATGGCGGCCAACAAACCATGAGGCCGCAACCATGCCGACCCCAAGGAGAATCGCGGCAAGAACCTGCATCAGCAGAGGAAGATATTGCCAGAGATACGGGGTTGGATTCATCGCCCAGCCTGAATGAATTGGGTAGCAAACCGATTGAATTGCCGAAGAAATGCTTCGTCGAAAAGAAAAACCTAGTTTGAGATTAGGTTTTCGCGCCTCCCGCGTCAAGGCGGGGAAAGCCGGGGAGCAGTGAGTGGCCAGCAGAGACCAGGAAGTGCGACGAAGATGGCGAAGGCAAAGCGTGGCGCGCGCCGGACAAGTGCTTTGGCAAGCTGAAGATGACAACCAGAGGCAAGGGAGCTGTTTGGTACAAAAGCACATCGGAGTCATCGATTCGACCAGCCGTGTGTGCTCCGTCACTGGTTTTCCCGCACTGATCCGTCATAAATGTATGTGCGCCATTTTGGGACAGCACTTTTGTACTCTGTCCAATCAAATGGCATGCGCCGAAGAACCGGGTTGAGAATGGTTTCGATGGTTTCCTGTCCGACTTTGAATCGTTTGCCGGTGTCGGCTGCACTTTCCGTTCCGCTGAGAACTCAGGGCCGGGCACGCCAGAGGCGGATTTCGCCCGAAGCAGGACATGCTCTGGAGATTCTGGGGCATGCAATCGAGTACCTGAGCGACGAGTTTGCGCACACCGGAGGTCCGGTGAGCGCGAAGAATGCGCAAGTGGAAGCTGTGCAGCTGCTGATGGCGATCAACCGCCAGATTTACTTTGCGTGTCCTCAAGTGCCCACGCTAGGTGAGCGCTTGCGCGCCATGCTGCACATGCGCGAAGCGTAGATGCCGGCTTTTATAAAACGGCCCATTCGCGCATGAACGAAGGGCCAAGGTTAAATTACATAACGTAAAGCAGTTCATACAGATTCATTTGTGCTGTCCCGCCCCTGACCGCAAATCCGTCCGCGGCGGGGGTTAGGGACGGGACAGCCAACCCTGCGAAAGACAGCCTTCGGTTATCAGTCTCTCAGGCTTCAGATCCTTCCTGCCGCGTCTGATCGAGCCCGTAGAGAGCGCGAACGCTGGGCATGCTGGAGCGGATCTTGTGACCGACAGCGCGTCCGATGAACGCGGAAACCGCTTCGAATCTCGACAAAGACGCATCCCTGTCGTTGACATCGAGATCGAAGCCGGTCAGAAGCCTGTCCTGTTCGTCCCGGGGCCAGGTTTTGTAATGTTTCCATGCCTCGATGTTGCCTTCCCTTACGGCCTCGCTGCCGCCGTGCCAGAATTCCCCAAGCTGCAGCCATTGCCGGGTCAGGTCCTGAGCGCGTTCGCTGGCCGGGTCAAGGCCGATGTTGGCTTCGATTTCGCGAAAGAGTTTCCGCATCGCCGTCACGTTCTTCTTCACTTCTTCGGCGGGCCTTTCGCGCGCGATGCGAATTCTTTCGAGCCACGCTTGTTCACTGTAGTACTTGCGCATGGAGTTTTCCTGGGGCTGCATATCAATCACCTCGATGATTTTTCTGAGAATGGATGCGTCGGTGGTCTGGCCCGATCGAGTACCTTTTTCCGCGGTGTCGATGGCGACCAAGGCGCGGTCAATCAGGCGCCGTTTTTCGGCTAGAGCTTCGCGTTGCACGTGAAGAGAATCAGCGAGTGTCAGCGGCCCGTGCTTGAGGAGCAGCTTGATCTCGTGGAGCGGAATGCCGAGGAACTTGAGCGCGACGATCTGTTCCAGGCGTTCGAGGTCGTTGAGCGAGTAGAGGCGAAACCCGGAGGGTCCGCGCTCGGGCTTGAGCAGACCAATGCGGTCGTAGTGGTGCAGGGCCCGAACGGTCACGCCCGCCAGTTTCGCGAATTCGCCAATCCGGCAACTTTTGCTCATGGTTTAGCGACCCTGCTCTGGTTCATGGCCCATGATCGGGCCTGACGCAGGGTGAAGGTCAAGCGAAGAACTGTTTCCCGAGTTCTTTCCCCGCTGCGTTCGCGCCTTCGGGCCTGGAAAGTGGCGCATTCCGCGCAGTGAGGAGCTTAATGGCGGGGTGCAAGGACGGCGTCGCAAGTCGACCGATCGATTGAACATCGATGTCCATCGCACGCCGCACCCTGCCGAGAACTCAGTTGGCGTCCGCCTCTTCAACTGTGGAGGCGACGGGGATAAACGTGTCGACCTTAGTCATCCTGAAGAGCTCGAGAACGCGCGAATTGGCTCCGGCGGCGATCAGCCGGACACCTTTGCCGTGGCAGCGGACGTAATGACTGACAAGCACGCCCAGCCCCGCGGAGTCCATATAGGGAACTCCGCTGAGGTCGAAGACGTTGGTCAGCGGCGCATCGTCGCCTGGGGTCAGCTCGCATTCGAAGATGTTGTGGAAGGCGGAGGGAGCCACGGATCCATACATGTCGCGGGCGGTAAAGGGCCCGGTGAAGCGAAAGATCACCGTGCGGGGAGTCTTACCCTGAAGGCGATCGATGCAGAAGGAGGAGCCTTTCCAAATCTGAGCTTCGATTGCTGGCATGCTTTAATCTCCCTTGGGATTGCGCGGCTCACACGAGGACCGAATGTCCCCCTCCCACGTGAGCTTATGCGAGCGGGACGGATCGATACAAGGATTATGTCGAGGGAAATCGAGCGCAACTCGCGCCCGCAGCGCTTGGGACGCGATATGCCTGAAGGCGAGCCGGGAGAGCTCAGCGCCCGTTGCGCGCCGACAACTCCGGTCTTTGGTCCCTGCGGCCGCGCCGTGCGTCACGGCAAAACCACACTCTGTCAATCTTCGCTTTCCCTCGGGCGCGTGCGTGCTTCAAACTGCGTTCGGTCAATGGAGGCAAATTATCGATGCGTGGTCCGATCGATCTTAGGCTGGCGCGGCATGGCGCAATCCTGCTCTTTGTGGGAATGCTGAACGGTTTTGTCATCGTCAACAGTCACAACCCGAACGCCGGCAATGCCGCGCATTTAACCGGCCTCATCGGGGGATATGGCCTGATTGCACTTGGCCTGCTTTGGCCGAGATTAAAGCTGGGGCGCATGTGGTCTGTGGCGGGCGCGTGGGTTACGGCGGGGTCGCTTTATTTGAACTGGTTCGGGTTGTTTGTTCTTGCTGAATTCGGCAGCGGGCCAAATGCTCAAAAAGCGCCGCACCTGGGGCCAGTCGCGCTGTGGGACCGCGCAGGCGGAATCGCGCTCACGATTGCTGTCGCTTTATCGCTGGTCTCGGGAGTCGTGATTCTCGCTGGGCTGCGGAGCCTTAAAGTTTCGGCCGGCGAGGAACGCGTCTAAAGCAGCCGCGATAAGCAGGCTGCAATCGCTTGTCACTGTCCGAAGAGGAGGACCGCAAAAAGGATGACCCAGGCAAGGCCCATCGTGTGCCAGAACCATGCGGTTGAATCGACGGCGATTTGCCGGGATTCGACGCGCTTGAGCCCGGCAAGGGCGAAGAGGCAGAAGATGAGCGCGAAGACGCCGATAAGAAGATGGGCGGCGTGCAGGCCGGTGATGAGATAGAAGAAGTAGCTGGCCGGTGTAGCTCCGCGTGTGAAAGCGAATCCCTGCGCGGTCAGCTGGCGCCAGGCGATAACCTGGCCG
>JASHSG010000004.1 GCA_030040935.1 Acidobacteriaceae bacterium
CCGTTCGTTGATTCGTGCCTTCGAATTGTTAATTACTTCTGGCTGGGTTCACGACCAGACAAGACTCGTCGTCGTTGGAGCCCGTGGTCCGGAAACCACCTCACTGTTGCGACTGGCTAGCGATAAACACCTCGCCGATCGCATTCATTTTCTTGCGGGCCTTTCCGAACCGCAATTGCAATGGTGCTATCGCCACTGCGAAGTGCTCATCGCCCCCTCGCTCACCGAAGGCTTCGACCTTCCCGTCGCTGAGGGCCTGCTCGCTGGCTGCCGCATCGTGTGCTCTTCCATTCCGGCCCATCGTGAAGTCGCCGGCGATGAATGCAGGCTCGTTTCATTGCGCGAAAACTTCCCCGAAAGACTCGCCGCGGCCATCACGGACATTATGGGTGAGCCGAAGCCGGAGCCCATTGCTTTGCCAATGTTCTCCGCACCCGTTCTGGCCGCGCAGTACCGGGCGTTATACATGCGGCTGAATGAATCTTCCACGCCGCAACAGGCGACAAATGCAGCGGACTTCGCTGCTGCGACACATTCTGAAGCGCTTGGCCTCACAACATCCGGACGCCAGCCCGCGTTGCCTTACCGAGGGAGATGATTATGTCTGCGCCGGACTTTGCAGCCTCTCATCACTTCTCCGGAACCGCCGCATACGCGCGCCGCGAGCGAGCATTGGTTTCCCGGCGATTTTTCGGGATTGCGATGTCTCTCGGGGAGGCGGTAGCGGATTTTTTCGCCTGTGTGGCAGGAACGATGGCGGCCAATTTTCTCTGTTCTTTCCTAATGCTCGACGGCTTTGTTCACTATCCCCTGCACAAGGTCGTCGTCATAGGAGCGTCAGTCGGCATCATCGTTTTCTTCCTCGGGCGTCGCGACGGCAGCTACAAAAAGGACAGCGGACTCCTGCGAATTCGCGAAACGGAGCGCGCGCTGAGTGCGGGCGTTCAAGCCTCATGTCTCCTCCTTCTGGTCGCCTGGATTCTTGGACTTGACATCTGCTGGCCGGAGATTCCGTTTGCAGTTGTCCTCATCCCAACCCTTCTCGTCGCCGAAAAACTGATCCTGTTCTCGCTCGCTGGAAAGCTGCAGCCGGTCGAGCGCATGGAGCGCGTCATCGTCTACGGCGCAGGCGACACCGCGCGGCGCTTTCTTTCCACCGTGATTCAGTCACCACGTCTTGGGCTCGTGCCGGTCGCGGTCATCGACGCCGGTCCCGCGCAGGGTTCTGCCTCGATGCTGGAAATGGGATATCGTGGCCGTGCTTCTATTCCCGTGCAGCCCGGGCCTATCACCGCGTCGCAGTTGAAAGCAACAAAGACGGACATATTGGTCCTGGCCTCTCCAGACCTTTCTCGGGAGCAAGTCGCCGAGGCAACCGAAGCAGCGGACCAAGCAGGAATCCCTCTGGCCTTCCTCGGCGCCCTGGCGGCTCAGGATCCGGATACGGCGGAGACACTTGATATCGATGGAGTATCGCTCACTGCATCGAAAGCTCCTGCCGAATCGGCACTGTACGAATTCACCAAGCGAGCCGTGGACTTGCTTGCATCGGCAGTTCTGTTGGCGTTGCTGGCTCCCGTTCTGGTTTTCATCGCGATCCTCATTCGTCTGGACTCTCAAGGACCGGCACTCTTCGTCCAGGAGCGGATTGGTCGCAATGGGGCGCATTTCAATATCTTCAAGTTCCGATCCATGTTTACCGCGGCGCCAAAGTACGCCCGATCGCCCACCTCTTCTATCGATCCGCGGATCACGCGCGTGGGACGTTTGCTGCGCCGCACGAGCCTTGACGAACTGCCGCAGCTGCTCAACGTGTTTCTCGGCACCATGTCCTTGGTTGGACCGCGGCCGGAGATGCCTTTCATTGCGGAGCGCTATGACCTGCGCCAAAGTCAAAGGCTCCAGGTGCCGCCAGGGATCACTTGCCTGTGGCAGCTCAGTGCCGATCGATCGTTCCCGATTCACGAAAACATTCAATACGACCTTTACTACATTCGCAATCGGTCATTCTACATGGACGCTGCAATTCTCGTGCACACGCTTCTTTTCGCTTTATCCGGAGGCACATGAGCACATTTACTGCAAAGCCGACGGAAGCCACAGCGCCCATGCCCCACCGTGATGCCGGATGGTTTGGCATTCGCGCATTCCGCGGCTCTGAGTTCAACCACGGCCAGGTTGATGTCCTCGGCATAAAGATTTCAGCAGTTAACATGCGCCTGGCCGTCGACCTTGCGTCGCGATGGATCGAGCGCGGCCAGCCAGGATACGTCTGCGTGGCAAGCGTACACGGCGTGATGGAAGCACAGCGAGATTCGGGATTGCGCCGCATCTTCAAAAACTCGGTCATGAATGTACCCGATGGAATGCCCTTAACCTGGCTCGGCCGCCTGCATGGCCGGGCAGATATGGATCGTGTTTTTGGTCCGGATTTGATGACGGAAATCTGCCGCATCTCCGTCCGACGGGGATACAGACATTTTCTTTACGGTGGAAAACCGGGCGTGGCTGAGGAATTGAGCGAGAAGCTTCAGTCCAGGTTTCAGGGCTTGAAGGTCGTTGGAACCTTGACGCCGCCGTTCCGCAGCCTAACCCCAGTCGAGGAGCTGGAGTTCGCGCGGCAAATTGCCGGCGCGCGGCCGCACATCCTCTGGGTCGGGCTCAGCACGCCAAAGCAGGAGCGCTTCATGGCCCAAAATGTCTACCGCTTCAATGTTCCGCTTATGGTTGGTGTCGGCGCGGCATTCGACTTTCACACTGGCAGGATCCGCGATTGCCCTCACTGGGTCAAGCGCGTTGGACTGCAGTGGTTCCACCGCCTGATACAAGAGCCGGGCCGATTGTGGAAACGCTACCTGTTCAACAATTCTGCGTTTCTCTTGCAATCCTCCATGCAGCTGGCCGGCCTCACACGGCGACCTCGCCATTCCAGGCAAAAAGAAGAGACTTGGCTTTAATAGGGCCGTCACTCGATCCCCGCGCTTCTGCCGCTCCACGTCGCCTTTAACAGTCCTTTCCCTTGTCTGTTCATTCCCCGGGGATTATCGTGTTGGTACCGAACGCCACAGGCTTTCGGTTGTTCCGAACTCATCTGGGCATCAGCTCGTCGCCTTTGGAGTCACCGATGCGTCCATTTTGGCCCCGTTCCTTTCTGAGCCTCTTCCGGACCGACATTCTTCCTTTGCCATTTTTCCTGCTGCTTTCGCCGCTCTTACAGGCGCAGACGGCGCCCTCAGCGCCACCGACCGGCGGCAGGGCCGTATCCCTCGCGGCAACAGAATCTTCGGCGGCCTCTGGGCTCAGCACGAATGTCGATGAGGTGTCGCTCGATCTGACGGTTCGGACCAAACACAATAAGCCGGTCCTTGACCTCGAGCCGTCGCAGCTGACGGTTACCGATGCCGGATCGCCTGTTCAGCTCTCATCTCTTCGCCTTGTCGGCGCCAATTCGGAATCCGATCACTTAGTCGCCCTGCTGTTCGATCGCCTCGGCCCGGCAGGCGCCAAAAGAGCACGCGAGATAGCGGAAAGGATCCTCGGGGTGTTCCCTGAGAAAGGTTTCTCATTCGCCGTTCTTCAGGTCAACGGGCGACTCCGCCTTTTTCAGCCTTACACCCAGGACCGCCAGCTCGTCGCCGCCGCCATCGCGGATGTGACACCCGCCACTCCGGCTTCTCCGTTCGCCGACCTCACTCCGGCTGAGAAAGCCCTGACAGCTTCCGCCCGCAGCGCCTCTGACGCCCTCGGCTCCGAGCATCGCGCCGAAGGAAGACTGATTCTTTCCGCAGTTGAGGAATCGCAGCGCATCCTCGAGGAATCCCACGGCAATCCTTCCCTGGCCGGGCTGCAAGCCATCCTCTTCAGTGATCGGCTTCTTACCGGCCGCAAGTTCATTCTCTATTTCTCCGAGGGCCTCGCGCCGAACTCCGACACCCACGACGCTCTCCAATCCATCGTCGGTCTGGCCAACCGCGCCGGCGTTACCATCTGCGTTGTCGATGCCAATTCGCTGAATCTACAAGTGAGCTCCGCTCAGCAAGCCTCTATCGCAAGCTCGATTCTGGGAGGCGGCGGCAACGCCTTTGGTCTCGGCAGCACCCCAGGCACGGTCGGTTCCACTTCTCCCTACGGTCAGCCCGGCACTGGACAGGGTTTAGCTGGAGTCCACAACACCGCAGGCTTTGAATTTGGCGACGTTGACGCCCGCGAGAGCCCGCTGGCCCCGCTCGCTACCGGGACCGGCGGCGTCTATATCGGCGCCTCCGGTGGATTCAACCATCAGTTGCAGCAGTTCCATGGGGACCTCAGCAGCTGGTACCAGGCCTCTTGGGCGCCCCCGATTAAGACCTACAACGGTGAATTCCGCCCCATTGTCATTCACGCGCTGCGCAAAGACGTCATTATTCGCGCCCGCTCAGGCTACTTTGCCGTCCCACCCACGGAATCGACGGGTGTTCACCTCTTCGAAATGCCGCTCTTAAACATCATGGCGGGTTCCGCGCTTCCCAACGATATCGCATTTCACGAAGGAATCCTGAATTTGGGCGAATTGCCCGACGGAGACGCCAGCGAACTCACGATCCAGGTTCCCATCTCGGAGCTCGCGATTCACGAAGAGGCGAATTCCCATCTCTCGTTTGCGCATGCTGCGATCGTCGCCATCATCAAAGACAGCAAGGGCGCCGTCCTCCAGCGCTTCAGCGAGGACTTTCCCATACACGAATCAGCGGACACGATCCGCGCAAATTCGGATCAGACCATCACGCTTGAACAACATTTCTCGGCCGATCCCGGCGTCTACACCTTGGAAGCCGGAGTTATGGACCAAGTGGCCAATAAGGCCGGAGTACAAAGCACAAAATTTACTGTTGATCCTCCGCCGAAGGGGCCCTCGCTAAGCGACATCGCACTTGTGAAAAGCATAGAGCCCGTCGAGGAAGAGAACGAGGCCTTCGAGCCGATGCGTTTTGGTGACGGCCGCATCGTGCCTAACCTTGCCACCGTGCTGCCTGTCGATACAAGCTCGCTCTCGCTCTTCTTTCTTGTCCATCCTATTGCGGGCAGCCAGGTCCAGCCCATGCTTCACATGCAGATCTTCCGCGACGGCCGCCTGCTGACTGAAATGCCGATGGAGCTGGATAAGGTTTCCGGGACCGGTGGCGCCATTCCGTACCTCGGCACCATTAGCGGTTATGCCTTCGGTCCCGGCGATTACCAGTTGAAAGCACTGCTCAGCCAGGATGGCAATAAAGCTTCAAGCTCCGTTTCCTTCAGCGTCACAGGCGCCAGCGCTGGGTCGAGCTCGCCAGGCGACTCTCTGACCGCGGACTCAGCGAGCGCAGATGGGACAAATTCCCGTCTGGTCTCAGAAGCTTCGACTACCAACAGCCAGTTCGTCATCACGAGCCCCAAAGACTCCGTCCCGCCTCCCACAGACGCTCAGATTCAAGCAATGATCGCAGCCGCACGTCAGCGCGCTTTCGCCTGGTCGGACTCGCTTGTGAACTTTTATTGCTACGAGATCACCAATCACTTGGTAGATGCCACAGGTACAGGTGACTGGAAGCACAAGGACACCCTGGTCGAGCTGATGCGCTACATCGACCACAATGAATCCCGAAGCGCCGTCCTGCTCAACGGCGATCGCAGCAACGTTCAGCCTGATCAGCTCCAATTCGCGCATTCCGCCGGCGAATTTGGTGCGATGTTCCACATCATCTTCGATCCCTCATCAAAGGCTGCTTTTACGTGGAAGCAGTCGGCTTTTATTGATGGCCAGCCGGTTCAGGTCTTTGTGGTCAAGGTCGCACGCGCCAACTCCAGCTTCGATCTCTATGATCGCGATGGACACGCGGGCCAAGCGGGCTTCCACGGCCTCGTTTACATCGATCCTGCCACGCTCAGCGTCCGTCGCATCAGCATCGACGCGGACGACATTCCGCCTGCGCTCCTGATCCGGGCCTCCAGCATGTCGATCGACTACTCCTGGGTTTCCATCCAGGACAATGAATTCCTGCTGCCGGTGCGCGGAGCCGTGAGCCTCCAGGAAACGAGAAGGCGCCCCGTCCTCAATGAATTTGAGTTCCTCGATTATCGGCGCTTCGGCTCGCAGTCTCGCGTCCTGACCGCCAACGAGGCCAAAGCCGCCGTGGAGAAGTGATTGCCTGTCGCAACTGGAGATGGCCGGCGAAACTGCGCGGTGAATTGGCCAGGCCAGGACGCGGTCAGCGGCATTCGAAGCTGCTTGCGTCGTCGGTGTTGCCTTGGCCTTTGTATTGGGCGTGCTTTGGATACGGGCAGAGCGGCCGGCTTCGACCCGGGAATGCCTGGCCCGCGGCGATGACGGACACTGGCGTGACGCCTTTTTCGACCCAGGTGGAAATTGCGCCCAACAAATCGAATCGATCGAGCGACGGTCCTCCCCCGCAGTGGCTCATTCCGGGGACGAAATAGAATTGGCTCCAATGCGAAACGGCGTCGAACCCGCCATTGGCCGCGGCTAATTTCTTGAAGTAGTCGAAGGTGTCCAAAGCCGAGAACCAGGGATCGCTGTCACCGTGGTAGAAGATCAGCTTCCCCCCATGAGCGGCAAAGGTAGAAAGGTTTATAACGGTTGAATCGACGAGCGGCTGGATGTCTACGAGCGCCTCGGTGTCAACGTCGACTCGGGTTGCAGTGGTCGGCGGCCCGAAGATGCCAGGTCCGGGAACCAGGATTCCTTTGATTCCAGTGGTCGCCGCAATTCCGGAATCGTAAAGGAAACCCGGATAGACGGGAACGCCCCGCGAAGTCTTTGGGCCGCCCAGGGCCTTCTTGATCGCGGCCGCTTTTTCGGGCGCGAGGCACGAATCGGTTTGGCCAGGCTTGCAGGCAAGCGACTCGGGGTCGAAATGACAAGCGAGCGGATCGGAGATCATGCCGTCAGCCAGTCCGTCAATCGCGTCGCATTCTTTCATCAGCGAATCCATGATGAGCTTGCGGTCGTTGTCCGTGATGGCCTGTTCAATGATCGGCTTTCCGGCTGCGTCGGTCGGGGCGATTTGATTGAACGCTGCGGGAACCCATTCGCTGATGGCAAGATTGGAAAATCCCGTGCGCATGGCGGGGTCGCCGACGATGATTCCGTCGAATTCGGTGGGGTAGCGCTGAGAGAAAATCATTCCTTCACGGCCGCCGGTGGAGCACCCGGTGAAATAAGACCAGGCCGCGGGTTTGCCGTAGTATTGGGCGACGATTTGTTTGCCGAGAGTGGCCACTTCGACGTTGGCCTGATAAGCGAAGTCAAGAAAGGCTTGCTGGTCTCTCTCGAAACTAAAGTCGAAGGCCCCATTACGACTCTTGTGGCCGGAGTCTGTGGCAACCACTGCGTAGCCACGCATAAGCGCTGGAGTATCTCCCGACGCGGTGGCGCCGACCGGCGGGTACACGATCCCGTTGCCGCCGGCTCCGCCTTGCATCAAAAAATCGCCGTTCCACTCATCCGGCATGGCAAGCGCAAAGTTGATGCCGAATTCCTCGCCGCCGGCGCCTTTGCGCCGATCGATCACTCCCTCGACGCGGCAATATGCGGGCAGCACGAACCATTGTCCCGGCGCGACGAACGGAATCGGCTCCTTGCTTCCCTTGGCAATCGCGGCAGCCTTGGTAATTTCGACGCCAGGAGCCTTGAATTTGATCAGATCGGCGCAGGAATTCGGCTGCTGAGGCAAGGCGCACGGAGCCGATATGAAAACGAGCCCGATCGCCGCCGGCAGGACGTAGCTATTCATCATGCTTCATTTACTCAAGCTGAAGGGTCGATCAAACCGCCGCGTTCGAAACAACGAAGAAGAAGGCGAGGCTGCAGGGCCCAAGAGCCGTTACAGCATTGAGATGCCCGCAGCCCGGTAGATTTCAGTGATATAGCTCATGTCGCGCAGGCCCTCTTCGCCCGGGGTTTTAGGCTCGAGGTTATTCTGGATGCAGTTTGAGAAGTGATTGGCCTGGGCGGTGAACTGGTAGGGGTTCTTCTGCGGGTTGGCCTCGTCAACCACGGTATGCGGAAACTCGCCAACATCGGTGGAATATTGGGCGTGGAGATGCAGGCCGTCGTAGTTAAACGCGGGGTCGGCGTCGATCCATCCCTTGGCGCCGTGCACTTTGAAGAATCCGCCCATCCACCCTCCGTAAGTGGTGGCACACGAAGCTACGACGCCGGAGGGGAATTTCATCGTCCAGGAAAGATTTTCTTCGACCGACGTGAAGCGGCCGTCCTGGTCGATTACGGAGCTGAAGGCAGAAAAGCTAACGGGCTCTTCGCCGGTGAGATAGCGGGTGGCGTTGAGCGAGTAGATGCCGACGTCGACCAAGGGGCCTCCGCCGGAGAGCTTTTTGTCGAGACGCCACTCGCCGGCTCTCTCGTTGAAGCCAAAGGCGGTTTCGATCGCCTGAACCTGGCCCAGGGCACCGGAACGAATGAGATCGACAGCCTTGAGGTTGGTGGATTCGTAGTGGCAGCGGTAAGCAATCATGAGCTTGACGCTGGCGGATTTGCATGCGGCGATCATCGACTCGCACTCGCCCACATTGATGGCCATGGGCTTCTCACAGAGGACGTGCTTGCCCGCCTTGGCCGCACGGATCGTGAAATCCGCGTGCATGGAGTTAGGCAGCGCAACGTAGACGGCATCGACAGTCTTATTGGAGACGATGGAGTCGAAGTCGTCATAGCTGTAAATGGAGGATTCAGGGACACCGTAATCAGCGGCGATACGGAGCGCCTTATCCCGATGGCCGCTGACGAGGGCCGTAACCTTGGAGTTGGGGGAATCCTTGACGCCACGCATGAAGATGTCGGCGATGCGGCCTAGGCCAATGATGGCGTAGCCGGTTTGGCGCTGGGTGGTTTGGGCAAAAAGGGGCGGGGCAAAGCGCGCGGCAAAACCAAGCGCGCCCAGTTTGGCGAATTCGCGACGGGTAAAGGTCATGGGGACCACTATAAACCCGCGGTCTCGGGTTCTGTGAAAATCCACCGTAACGTGACGATTGCTCAACAACTTAAGGGGAGGCAACGGCATGCAGAACCGGACCGGAAAGAAATGCAGCCCGCGAAAGCGCCGACGGCGAGCTTCCGATTCCTGCCCTCACGCAGGGGGATTATGGTCAGATCGGCTCTGCGCGGTTCCCGAGATCGCCATTGGCTCTTGCTGCGGGAGTTCGACTTCACGTATAAAAGATTCAAAAGCCCGCAGAATTTTTGTTTCTTGCAAAAGCTCTCTCGTTCTATCTGCGAACTGGAAAGCTGATCGCGAGCGTGTATCGTTCATCCAATTGATTCATACTTAGCGCCGTCGACGGCAGGCGGAGAGGTAGAGATATGAGACAGGGCAAACCGAGCATCGCCAAACCGCTGGCAACGAACAAGCACCTGATCCGATGGGTGGAGAAGATGGCGGAGTTGACGCAGCCATCCGCAATTCACTGGGTGGATGGAAGCCAGGCGGAATACGACTGGTTGTGCGATGAATTGGTCGCTTCGGGGACCTTTGTTCGGTTGAATCGGGAGAAATGGCCGGGTTGCTTTTATGCCCGCTCGGACCCGCGCGATGTGGCGCGAGTCGAGGATCGGACATTCATCTGCTCTCTTTCGAAGGACAATGCTGGGCCGACCAACAACTGGGTCGAGCCGTACGAAATGCGAAAGAAGCTCAAAGAGCTCTTCAACGGCTGCATGCGCGGGCGGACGATGTACGTGCTGGCCTTCAGCATGGGGCCGGTGGGCTCGCCGATGTCGCGAGTCGGAGTCCAATTGACTGATTCGCCTTATGTCGTGGCAAGTATGCGCATCATGACGCGGATCGGGCTGCCAGTTCTCCAGGAGATCGACAAGGACGCGGTGCGCGTAGTGCCATGCATGCACTCGGTGGGCATGCCGCTCAAGCCGGGACAAAACGATGTGCCCTGGCCGTGCAACGACGAAAAATACATTGTGCATTTTCCTGAGACGCGCGAGATTTGGAGCTATGGTTCGGGATACGGCGGGAATGCTCTGCTGGGCAAAAAGTGCTTTGCGCTGCGCATCGCCTCGAATATCGCGCGAGACGAGGGCTGGATGGCAGAGCACATGCTCATTGTTGGCGTAGAGTCGCCGCAGGGCGAGAAGACCTATGTGGCGGCGGCATTTCCTTCTGCTTGCGGCAAGACCAACTTTGCCATGCTGGTGCCGCCCAAGGCGCTGAGCGACTGGAAAGTGACGACGGTGGGCGACGATATCGCTTGGATCAAGCCGGATGCAAATGGGCAGCTGCGCGCCATTAATCCTGAGGCTGGGTTCTTTGGCGTCGCGGTCGGCACGAGCGAGAAGACCAACCAGAATGCAATGATCACGCTGCGGCGGAACACGATTTTCACCAACGTAGCGCTGACTCCGGACGGCGGCGTTTGGTGGGAAGGGATGACCGACGAGCCACCGGCTGAGTGCACCGACTGGCGCGGTGAACGCTGGACTCCGGAGATTGCAAAGCAGACCGGGGCCAAGGCGGCGCACCCGAATGGGCGGTTCACGGCGCCCGCAGTGCAATGTCCTTCAATTGACCCGGCCTGGGAAGACCCGGACGGAGTTCCCATCGGCGCATTCGTGTTCGGCGGCCGGCGGTCAACGACGATGCCACTCGTGTATCAGGCCTTCAACTGGAGCGCGGGCGTCTATGTCGGCGCTACCATGGGCTCGGAGACAACGGCGGCCGCGAGTGGCGCCGTCGGGCGGGTGCGGCGCGATCCCATGGCCATGCTGCCCTTCTGCGGCTATCACATGGGCGACTACTTTCGCCACTGGATCAAGATGCAGCGCTCGCTGAGCTCTACCCCGCGCATCTTCAACGTAAACTGGTTTCGCAAGGGCGAAGACAGAGAGTTCCTGTGGCCGGGCTTTAGCGAAAACATGCGCGTGCTCAAGTGGATCGTGGACCGCGTGCACGGGCGCGCGCAGGGCAAGGAAACGCCCATCGGCTGGACGCCCTATTACGAAGACATGGAATGGGCGGGCCTCGAAATCTCTAAGGCGCGGTTCGACCGGATGCAGGAAGTAAACCGCGTAGCCTGGCGCGAGGAGCTGATTGGCCACGAGGAACTGTTTATCGACGTTCACGATCACCTGCCTCCGGAGATGGTTTACGAGCGCGAACTTCTGATCTGCAGAATGTGACATCACGGTCGAACTTCCCGGCTATGGTGAAAGGCTACCGCGGATCCCGATTCGACTTGGGCGCCGACGCAGTCTCCGTGCTGCGCAGCCTTTCCGCCGCGATCGCTTCGCCACCTTCGCTCGGAATGACAAAATGAAAGAATCGATCGAAGGCTACTCTGGCGTGCGTTCGAGTGCAGGGTTAAAGCCTAAACGGCGGAAGAAATCGACGGCGAACGAAATAGTTTCGTCGCCGGTGAAGGGCGCTGTGCGAAGCGCAAGAGCAGTTCCCCCACCGGCGCTTAGATCTTCCGGCGAGGCCGCAATCGCGATGCATTTCTCTCGCCGGTTAGTGCAACTGGCCAAATCGCCGATGGACTGCTGAAGAGTGGGAGTGGCGATCACCGTGTGCGGCGGCGCCATCCGGTCCAGAAGCCAGAGAATCTCAAGCTTGGATTCGAGCTCATCAGGGACACAGTCGATGACCAGGTCGGCGCTGCGGACGGCATCCTCAATCGACGCGGCAAACGAAATGGCAGGGAGGGCCTCTGTGCTCAGTTCCTCGCGGATCGACTCGCGCGCGTGACGAAGGTTGCCGGGCATCACGTCCTCAAGAAAAACGCGATATCCGGCGCGGGCTGCGTCCAGTGCGAGCCGCCGGCCAAGAGGTCCGGCACCGATGATTGCGACGGTGATCACGAGGTTCGGCGAACCGGGCAACTCACTTTGTGGCGAGGGCCTCGGCTACCTCATCGACGCTGGGGCGGGCGTTCAGCAGATGCTCGGCGACCTTGGCGCGCTCGTCGGCAGAAAGCGTGGCAGCCGAGGCCAGCACCCGGCGCAGTGTCACGGCGACGTCGTCAATGTAGTTCATCAGGCGGATAGCTTCTCCAGAAAGCGGCATGTTTTTCCTCTAAGGTGAGTTCCACCCTTATTGTATTGCGTGGAGCGCGCTCAGCGCCGCGTATGCTTGATTAGGCGGCGGCGGTTTTTCGTGAAAACGAGGTGGAACACCATGAACTCCGGGTTCTCCAGACGGCGGTTCGTTCAGTGGCTTGCGGCGCTCTCGACGGCAAGCAGTTTACCTTCAGGCAGGGCGGAGAGCGCCGTGCGCACATCCTCGTCACCGGCGCCGAGCGCAATCAACCGGAAGAATCTGGTCGCGACCCAGGTGAAGGCCTATGCCTGGCAGGACGAAGGGATCGAGGCGCTCCTCGACAACCTGCAGGCGAAGGGCAACGTCAACACTGTGTTCGCCTTCACGTTCAACTCGGAAGCAACCGATGTGAGCGGGAGGATTCCGTTGCCGGACCATGGGACCTATGGAAAGGCCAACCCGGAGATTGGCGGAGCATTTTACGACTACGATCTGAAGTATTTCGCCGATACCAGGCTCAAACAATTTCACGCGGCAGGCCGGTTCAATGTGATCGCCGAAGTAGCGCCGAAGATGAAAGCGCGAGGAATGGATTTCTTCGCGTTCGACTACAACAACACGAACGCTAACATGATGCACCTGATCCCGGGATTGCCTGAAACGGCCGAGATCGACGTGTACGGGAGGCGCACCGATGGCGCGTGCTGGAATCATCCGGATTATCGCGGGCTGCTGACGGGCCGGGTTAAGTCGTATCTCTCGGGATATCCGGACTTGGTGGCGGGAATTATCTGGGGATGCGAACGCATGGGTCCCCTGGATAACTTAATCGGCGGCGGTTGGGCGACAGCCGGGATTTGCTGCTTTTGTCCTTTTTGTCGCGCCAAAGCCAGGGACCTCGGAATTGCAGTGGAAAAGTCGCAGCAGGGCTTCATCGAGCTCGACCGGTTGTTCGAGCTGGCGGGCAAAAAGCAGCGGCCGTCGGATGGATACTTCGTGAGTTTCTGGAGAATCCTGATCGAATATCCGGAGGTGTTGGCGTGGCACCGCATGTGGTACGACAGTTATCACGAGGTTCGCGCCGAGCTCTTTCGGACTGCAAAGGCGATCGCGCCGCAGAAGCCTTTCGGTTTTCACATGGTGCAGAACATCACGTTCAGCCCGTTCTACAGTGCGGCGGATGACTATGCGACGATCGGGAAAAATGCGGACTTTATCATAATCGCGACCTACAACAATGCAGGCGGCGGACGAATGAAGAGCTTTATCGACCGCCTGAGCGCAACGGTGTTTGCCGATACGCCGGCGGATACATTGACACCGATTTACTACGGGATGATGGGCTACGAAGAAGCGCCCTACAGCGAGCTCGCCATGAAGGGCCTGACCGTGGATTACATCGCGCGCGAAACCAGTCGAGCTATCGCCGACACCGGACACAGGATTGAGATTTATCCAAGCGTGGATATCAATGTACCTGTCCAGCCCGGTTGGAAGCAGACGACGCCCGAGGGAGTGAAGGCGGAGGTGCGAGCGGCGTTTGGCGCCGGGGCCGACGGGGTGGTTCTTGCGAGGGAGTACACGGAAATGTGGCTCGCGAATCTGGCCGCTGCCGGCGACGCAACGCGCGAGATCTTTTCCAGGCCGTGAGAGGGACGAAGCTCGATGAAGGAACGGCGGGCGCTTCCGATCAGGGGTATTGCTCGATGGCAATGTCGACCGTGGCAGTGTAACCCGAAGCTGCGAGTCCGACGAGATTGGTGGCGACCCCTCGCAGGGAGATTGGGAGAAATGTGACCGAGCCGTCTATAGCCGAGGTGGCTGTCGCGGCTTCACTGGCCAGAAGCGCGCCTTGCGTGCACACAGTGTGCGGGCTGCATGGCGGCGACCAGGCATAGAGCGCCTGATAAAGCGCGACCGTGCCTCCGGCCATGGGATTGCCATCCATGTCGAGGACGCGCAAGGCCAGCAGGCTGGGTGTGTCCAACGCCGCAAGGGTCTGGCTGGTTCCGGAGATCGGCTCGAGCAGAGCGTACTCAGGACGCGCGCCGTAAGCCGCAAAAGCGACACATTGGCTGGTTCCGTTGAGACAGGCGCTGATGGTAACGGTCTGGCCCTCGGCGAGCGGACCAACGGCCAGAGACTCGCTGGCAATGCCCGCGGAGTTAGTCAGCGCAGTGGCCGAACCTGCAGCAGCAATGCCGCCGCCCGATGGAGTTTGCCAGGCGACCGACTGGCCGGCGACGGGGATGCCATTCGACAGGACGAGAGCCTGCACTGTCCAGGAGAAAGTGGCTCCGGCGGCGAGTGAAAGCCGCGGCGTGAGAGAGGAAAGCGTAGGTGGGGTACCTCCGGCGAATTGCGCCTGAAGGATGGAGCCATTTGTGAGCGAAGCGGTGATGATGGACCACGTGCCGTCGACAGCGGTGACGTATATCGTGGCGCGGCCGTCGCCCGTGGCCGTAACCGAACAAACCGGTAGCCCGCAAGCCAGCTTGGCCGTGCCGGCGGTGACTGTGTAGATAACGGTAACTCCGCCAGCCGGCGTGAGTGCGGGGCTGAGCGCGATGACGGCGAAGGGTATAGGCACACCGATCGGCACGGTGTTCGATGGGGCGGCTAGGAGCGTCAATGCGTCTCCTGTACCGGAGTCGTAACTGATCCCGCCCGGAATGATGGCAGCTGCGTAGAGGGTTGGCAGGTCGTCAACTTCGACATCGACTGAACCCGTGACGCCCGAGCCCGCAGGCGGTGCGATGGCAGTGATCTGGCTGGGTGAGATGCTGGTGACGAGCGCAGGCTGGCCGTCGACGAGAACCGTGTCGGCAAGGCGAAAGCCCGACCCCTCGATGGTGATGGGGCCGCCGGAAGCGGGCAGGTGCGCCGGCGAAACCGTGTCGGCGTAGAGCAGCCAGCCATCGTAGGCGTAGTCGGGCCGGCCGTCGCCGCGAAGGTCCGCAACACCGATCCGCACGATGTCATCGGCGCCACTGGCCACGCGCAGCCAGGTTTCGCCCGTGGCTAGGCCATTGAGGCCGGGCGCGGCGCCGATCGGTGATGCGCCGGCGGGATCTAAAGCATCCCAGACGCCAATCGTCGGCATGGCCTTCAAGTTCGACGGCGCGCCGGTTTCGTCCAGAGCCTGGGTAACGACTGTGAAGACGCGATTGCCGCGAACCGGAAAGGTGAGCCAGTCCGTCTGGCCAATCTGGCTCAGACGACCGCACCACAGGCCGCCCGTGGGCATCGGGCGCGGCTGGAACTCGGCGCCGATGGCGTCATTGAAGCCCGCGACGGGCGAGTCACCAGCAGTCACGGCGAGAGTTTGCGTGCTTCCGGCAGAGAGATTCGAAAGTGTGACGCTGTTCAGTCCACCGGAGGGCGAGACTTGGCCCTCCGTGTAAGGCCCGACAGAATTTTCGAGGATATACAGTGGATCAATGGCCTCAAAGGTGACTTGGTAACTGGCGGTCGTCACGCCGGGAGGAAGCGGAATGCCGCTCAGGTCAAAAGAGCCCTGTAAAGCGCCGTCGTTCGAGCCCCACATGGCGAGGGGATTGCCGCTCGCATCAGAAAACCCGGTAATGGCATTTCCATGGTTGCCGCCGAAGAGCGCGCCCGTCACTGCTGCCACGGTGTACTCGTACTGGGGATCGCCGCTGGCGTCGAGAGGGCGCGCCACCACATTGACGCCCTGCATACCGTAGCCGGTGCGGAAGCTGACGGTGCCCTGTATCGAGACGGTGCTTGCTGCTGTGAGCTGCTTGCCCGGGAAATTCGCCTGATTGCCGCTCATGATCGGGTAAATGCGGTTGAGCGCAGCGATGTCGTCGTAGCGCAGCACCGCGGGATCGGGGATGCAATCGCCGCCGCTCGCGCCGCAAGCGCCGCTCTGCGGTTGCATCACCGGCCAGCCCTGCATCCCGCCGATCTCGCCGTTGCTGTCTGCGCCCGGATTCACTTGCGCGTAGTCAAGACCTAGAACACGGCCAAAAGCGCGTTCCAGCTCAAAGCTCGTCATTGCGAGCATTTCGGGATTCGTGGCGCAAGTCCGTTGACTACGATGACTGCGTGAGCGATGGTGGCGTCAGGGTTCAGGTTGTCGATCCACACGTAGACGCCGTTATTCTGGCAGGCGTCGGGCTGGCTCGCAGTGGCGCCAAAAACGGCGTCGATGACGGAGCCGTCGGTGTCGTAGACGACCGCCAGAGGATAGTTGGTTGCCGCTGGCGTTACGTCGGCGGGCGCCGTGATCTGTCCCGACGAATTCACTGCGATGTTTGCCCCGTTGACGTCCTCATTGAGTGGCCCTGCGTCGGTCAAGGCGACGCCGGCGGTCGGAACACCGCTCCACAAGGCGGCCGCGGCATCGACCATCGCCGTCGCCTGCTGATTGCTCACCGTCGCCGAAAGCGGCCCCTGGTCGACGTAGTAATTTACCTGACCGCCTGCCCAGTGCACGGGTACCCCAAGAACCGCCGGATTGAAGAAACTTGTTCCTGCGATGTATTTCGGGCCGCCCGCGCCAGCAACGGCGGGAATGACCAGGACGATGCTGGTGAGGGCCACTCGGCGACAAAGCGAGGCGGCATGGACATCTGCTGCGTGGACGGGCCCGGAGCCGGCGACGAGCATGGAATCCCCCAATGGGGCTGCATCGGGCATATGCGAAGCCAGGGGCCCTTGGGGACCTTTGAGGGTTTCTAATGGGACGGCGCTGCCTGGGGATGAGACGATTCATAGCGATCCGCGAAACATGAGGAATTGTTAAGCGGCACCTTGCTTTGCTGAGCATCTCGGTGAGAGAGCCGCGCAGCCGTCCAGATAATTTGAATCTGCTCACGAGAACGCAACAAGGATTGGAGATCGCTTCTACTGCGAGTTGTCCTCACAGGTGGCGCAAGGGACTGCCGAATTGCAGGTGCGAGTCCAATATGCAGGTCATGTCATCTTATTGGAACGCGATGGCAGAGTGGACGGCCTCGGCTTTGAGGCCCTTCCGTCTACAATCGATTCGGGTATTCCCATGGCAGAGATACGCGATACCGTGATTCTTGGCTCCGGCTGTGCCGGATTGACGGCGGCGCTTTATACCGCGCGTGCCGGGCTCAAACCACTCGTCCTTGAGGGCCACGAGCCAGGCGGCCAACTTTCAATGACCACCCTGGTCGAAAATTTTCCCGGCTGGCCGGAGGGGATTCAGGGCCCGGAGCTGATCAGCAATATGAAGAAGCAGGCGGCGCGGTTCGGCGCCGAATACCAGCATGGCCATCTGGAAGCGGTGGAAACGGGGGCGCATCCTGTCAAAGTGCGCACGTCTGCAGGTGAGCTCCATGCCAGGACGCTGATCGTGGCTTCAGGCGCAAGTGCGCGCTGGTTGGGGCTTCCCAGCGAGCAGGCGCTCATCGGTCACGGCGTTTCGAGCTGCGCCACGTGCGACGGATTCTTTTTCCGCGACAAGGATATTGCTGTGGTGGGCGGCGGTGATTCTGCAATGGAGGAGGCAATCTTTCTCACGCGCTTTGCCTCGAAGGTGACGCTGCTCCACAGGCGCGATGCCTTTCGAGCCTCGAAGATAATGTTGGAGCGGGCTGTGGCGCATCCCAAGATCGAACTGCGGACGAATACGGTTGTGGACGAAGTGCTGGGCGTGAATGAGAAAGAGGTGACGGGATTGCGCCTGCGCGACGTGAAAAGTGGCAAGGAGGATCACCTGACGGTGAGCGCGATGTTTCTGGGCATCGGGCACGAGCCGAACACGAAGGCGTTTGCGGGGCAGATCGATTTGGATGAGGAAGGGTACATCAGGACGACGAACAACGTGTTCACGATGAGGAACGGCGTTGTTGCGCCCGGCGTGTTCGCGTGCGGCGATGTGCAGGACCGGCGTTACCGGCAGGCGATTACGGCGGCGGGCTCGGGATGCATGGCTGCGTTGGAAGCTGAAAGGTACCTTGAGGAGCACGGGCACTGAAGAGCCGGAACCGAGTGATCAGGGGGCGAGAGAGCAAGGCAGCAAAAGAAGGGCGGAGTGGCATCGGCTGCGGGCGCGCCGGCTTCCGTTCCAGGGCGGGAAATGACAGCGGGGTGGCGGCCCACGAGCGAAGGTTCTAAAACTGATGAAACGCGAAGTAGGCCGCGGCGACTAGAAAGCCTCCAGCGACGGCATGATTCCAGCGCAGGTGCGATCCGAAATAATACGCGGCGAAGACCCCGAAGACGGTGAGCGTGACGATCTCCTGAATCACCTTGAGCTGGACGGGAGTGAAACGGCCGTAACCAATGCGGTTGGCGGGAACCTGAAAGCAATACTCGAAGAAGGCGATGCCCCAGCTGATGACGATCACTTTCCAGAGTGGCTGCTGCCCGTATTTCAGATGGCCGTACCAGGCAATGGTCATGAAGATGTTGGAACAGATGAGTAGAACAATTGTCCACATTCGTCTATTAGATACCGGGAAGGCCGCCAGAGTTGTGGGCGCGGCGCGGGACTCGGCGATTCTTCGATGAGGGCGCAGTGACAGAGTTAAAAAAGAGACTCGAGCGCGTGGAGGAAGCGATCGACGCGGCTTGCAGAAAGGCGGGCCGTCAGCGCAGCGAAGTCGAGCTGATGGCAGTGTCGAAAGCCTTTGCCGCCGAGGCTATCGCCGAGGCCGCAATGCTGGGGCTCACGCTGTTTGGCGAAAACCGCGTTCAGGAATTCAACGCGAAAGTGTTGCGCGCCGCGGAGACGGGAACCTGGGCGGTGCGCGAAAAACTACGCTTCCATCTCATTGGACATTTGCAATCCAATAAGGCGGCGAAAGCGGCGGAGCTTTTTGACGGAGTGGATTCTCTTGACTCACTGCGGCTGGCAGAACGGTTGAACGATGCGGCAGGGAAGGTGGATAAGCGCCTGCCGGTGCTGATCGAGGTGAAGTTGAGCCCAGAAGCGACCAAGAGCGGGGTCGAGCCAGAGTCTGACGAAGCCGCGCAGCTTTTGGAACGGCTACCCGATCTGATGGATCTCGAAGCGCGCGGCTTAATGACAATTGCGCCCTGGGGTGCGCCGGAAGATTTGACGCGGGCGTGCTTTCGCAATTTGCGCCTCTGGCGCGATAGGTGGGCGGCCGCGCATCAACGATTGAAGCTTGATGTGCTGTCGATGGGAATGAGCGGAGATTTTGCGCTGGCAATTCAAGAGGGCGCAACGCGAATTCGCATCGGGACCGCGCTGTTTGGCGCGCGCAAGCCGCAGACGGAGCGGCCAAGGCCGGAATCGGAGCTTGATTGATGCTGCGCGCGACGGCGGAGGGCGTCACACTTGCAGTGCGGGCGCGGCCAGGTGCAAAGAGAACATCCATCAATGGGGTTTACGGCGAGGCGATGGCGGCGGAGCTCAAAGTCAGTATTCAGGCTGCGCCGATTGAAGGGCGGGCGAACCAAGCGCTCATTGCATTCTTCGCGGAGCTGTTTGGGTTGCCCAGGAGTGCTGTGGAGCTGGTGTCCGGCGGCATGTCGCAGAGCAAGGTGCTTTTGCTTCGCGGCATGACGATGGCGCGTGCAACCGCGGTGTTGGCGCAGAAGATCGACGTTTAGATTATTGTTTCGCGACGGACTGGATTGCTAGCTCTTTTTCAAAAGCCTCTTCGCGATCGGCAATATAGGCCTTGTAGCCGTCTGGATCGATGAAGGCGTTATGATCGTTGGCCTTCCAACGAGGATATTTACTGGCGAGATCGAAGTAGGAGCCGTGCGCACCGAGAAAGATGTCGCAGGGCAGGCGCTTGAGGGCGGCGAAGCCGCGCTTATAGTCCGATGCAATCTTCGGATAGGCCTTGTTACCGACAAGCTTGTAACCCGGATTGACATTCGGACCGCCGACGATGACAACATGTAGGAGACGGCCGTCTTCTGTCTCATCCAGGGTCCAGGTAGTGGTGCGGCGGGTGTGGCCCGGTGTGAGATGGGCAGTGAGCACGGTGCCGCCGAGATGCACTGTGCTGCCGTCGTGAAGAATGCGATCGACGTGCGTTGGCGGATAGCGCATGGCTTTCTCGGAGCCGTATTGAAAGTCTCTTTTGCCGCCCGACTCGACTACCGGAACATCGCCGGCCATGACGAAATATTTTGCGCCAGTCAGCTTGATGATCTGCGCGCTCCCCGCGCAGTGATCGTTGTGCGCGTGGCTGATCAACAGAATCCTGATATCGCTGAAGTGGAAGCCGAGAGATTCGACGCTTTTCTCGATCAGCGGAACCGATACTTCGAGATCGGAATTGATCAGAATCAGACCTTGTGGAGTCGCGATGAGATAAGAGCCCAAATCCTGGCTGCCAACGTAATAGAGATTGCCGGCAATGCGGAACGCTGGAAACGGCGTGGTCCAAGCGGGATTATATTGGGCAGTGAGCACCGCAGCAGAGGCGACAAGAGTGATGAGTACGAAAAGAGATACAGATCGCGCGGTCTTCATTGGGAATCTCGATCCTCGGCTTGCTGCACGAAAGTTTCAATGGCGCACTCGAGATGAACGCCCCGCGATCCTTTAACGAGAACGAGGTCGCCGGCCCGAACATTTTCGACAAGCCACTGACCAGCAGCGCCGGCGTCGCGAAGAAAAACAGCCGGCACTCCTCCCGCGCATGCGGCGGTCGCCAGGTGTTCCGCGTTTCCCTGAACTGCAACCACCAGATCCAGGCCCGCCTGCGCAGCAGCGCGGCCGCAGTCGATGTGCATTGCGGGTCCGTGCTCGCCCAGCTCGAGCATCTCGCCGGCGACAAGGATGCGCCGTCCAGTCGCGTGTCGCGAAGCAAGCGTTCGAATCATCGACCGCAGTGCTTCAGGGTTGGAGTTGTAACTGTCGTCGAGAATCGTCGCGCCTCCAATTTCAATCACCTGGCCGCGTTTATCGCCGGCGCCCAGAGAAGCGATCGCAGCCGCTGCGGCCTCCAGATCCACGCCTGCTTCGAGCGCAACGGCCAATCCTGCGACGGCGTTCGACGCGTTGTGCGCGCCAAGCAACTGCAGTGTGAAACCGGTTTCTCGCTCGCCGGCCCGAACGCGAACATGTAAACCATCGCGATCCTCGGTGGCAGAAAGAATCTGAGGGTCAGCGAAAGGTCCGGCGCCAAAGTAAACGACGCGGCCCGAGAAATCGCGGCCAAACTGTCCGGCATAAGCGTCATCGCAGTTCAGGAATGCAACACCGTGCGCGGGCAGCGCCTCGATCAGCTCAAACTTGGCGCGCGCGATGCCTGCCTGCCCGTCGGCGAAATTCTCAATGTGCGCGGAACCGACGTTGGTGATCACGCCCCAGTCGGGCCCCGCAATTCTGGCCAGCGCGGCGATTTCGCCAGAGTGATTCATGCCCATCTCGACCACGGCAATTTCGTGTTCGGGCATGAGGCGCAGCAGTTGCAGCGGCAGGCCGAAGCTGTTGTTCAGGTTTCCCTTCGATTTAAAGACATTGAACTTTGCGCCGAGACCGGCCGCAACCGCTTCTTTGGTTGTGGTTTTTCCCGCCGAGCCGGTAATCGCCACGACGCGCTGTCCCCACTGCCGGCGCACATGATGAGCCAGCGACTGCATGGCCGCAAGCGGATCCTCGGCGATCAGAAGAGGACGTGCAAGCACAGCATCGGGAAGGGAAGATGCACGCGCGCGAGAGACGACCGCCGCGATCGCGCCGCGTTCGAATGCTGCCGCGACAAAGTCATGGCCATCGTGTCGCTCGCCTCGGACCGCGAAGAATAGCTCGCCGAGTTGGACCGTACGCGAGTCGATGGAATACCCGGATGCCTTCAGCGCTCCGGCGTTGGACACACTTGTCGGCGCTTCGAGCACCGCTCCGGCGCCCATTGCCGCTTCAGCGAGCGTGAGATTCATTGCCCTTCACGATAGCCCAATTCTGAAAGGATGGAAAGCGCTACTTCGGAGTCGTCAAAGGGTATGATGCGATCGGCGAGGATCTGCGCCCTTTCGTGTCCTTTTCCGGCTAGCAGAACGACGTCGCCGGCCTTCGCGGCGCCGAGCGCGAGACGAATGGCCGATGCCCGATCCACTTCGACGGTGTACGCGACTCCGCTTGACTGCAATCCCGGCTCGATCTCGGCCAGGATCGATGCCGGATCCTC
The DNA here is from genome assembly GCA_030040935.1 of Acidobacteriaceae bacterium. Classification (GTDB taxonomy): domain Bacteria; phylum Acidobacteriota; class Terriglobia; order Terriglobales; family Acidobacteriaceae; genus Telmatobacter. Next base: position 22,154 of record JASHSG010000004.1, read on the forward strand.
CGAGCGCGGGTTGTCGCTCGTCGCCACAACGAAATCGCTGCCTTCGCCCGCGGCCTGGCCCATTTTGGGCCTCTTGGTGCGGTCGCGATCGCCGCCACAGCCGAAGAGAGTGATCACGCGTGAGCCAGAAGCGGCCGTGATCTGGCGGGCCAAAGCAGTCAGATTGCGCAGCGCGTCGTCGGTGTGCGCATAGTCTACGATCACAGTGAACGACTGGCCCGCGTCAACAGGCTGAAAACGGCCGGGAACGGGCTTGAGCGTTGCGACCGCACCGGCAAGATGCGAGAATGAAACGCCTCGCGCATGGGCTGCGGTGAATGCCGCGAGAAGATTGAGGACATTCACCTCGCCGGCCAAACGCGAAGAGAGGCATGCGGTGCCGGCGGGCGTCTCCAGTTGAATCGTCGCGCCGGAGGGCGTAAGCACGTGGCTCGCGGCGCGCCATTCGCCCAAGCCGATTCCGAAAGTCCGTATCTCAGCGCCGGCAGCGCGAGCGGCTGCGGCGAGCTCTTCAGCGCGTGCATCGTGCGCGTTGATCACCGCGATGCGCGGAGGGGGATAAATCGATCCATCGAAAAGCAAGCGCTTGGCCGCAAAATACTTCTCCATGGTCCCGTGATAGTCGAGATGGTCGCGCGTGAGGTTAGTAAAAACGGCTACGTCGAACGGAATTCCGGCCATGCGGCCCTGGTCGAGAGCGTGGCTCGAAACCTCGGTGACGAGTTCTTCTGCGCCACGCGCGACGCCTTCGGCCATCATTTCAAAAAGATCGCGCGATTCGGGCGTGGTGTGAATCGAAGCCCGTGTCTCACCCGCGACATGGCACTCGATGGTTCCAATCAGCACGCTTGATCGCGCCGCGGAGTTGAGCAGCGACTCGATGAGAAACGCCGTCGTGGTCTTTCCGTTTGTTCCTGTGATTCCTGTCGCGGCCAGTGAACGCTCCGGATGCCCGAAGAAAGCCGCGGACGCTTCTGCCAGCGCGCGCCTGCCGTGCTCGACGTGAAGAATAGGCAGACCCGCCCGGTTCACGGTGAGACCGTCAAAAGCCTCTGCCGAGTCGGTAATGATGCCCAGAGCGCCTGCCGCAAGAGCTATGTCGATAAAGAGATTGCCGTCGGTCGATCCGCCTTTCGTAGCAACGAAAACTGCGTTCGGCCGCACGCGGCGGGAATCGTACTCGATGCCGGCGATGGGAACAGACGAGCCGCCGGCCGAGCCAACGAATGAAACTTCGGAAATCAGTTCGCTCCACTTCATCCCGAGCTTGATTGTAGATTGTAGCGCTCAATAAGAAACGGTACGGCATCGACCGAATCGCCGGAGCTCACGGATAGGTTCCAGTAAACTCGATGATTCCATCGAAGAGAACCTGCCGTCCGCCATCGATATCAGCCGTCCGCTCAGCCATCGCCAGCAGCATCGAAAGCGAGTTCTTCATCAGATCGTACTGCATCTCCGCTTCGGCTTCCGCATTGAAGAAGCGAGTGTGCATCATCCAGCCATAAATGCCGCAGGTGATGGCGAAGGGAGCGACACTCGCCTTGCGCTCGAGAGTAATTCGCGCGCCCAGCGCATGCTCTTCGTCGCGAACGGTAATGCCCTGCTCAGACCCGGGAAGGCCGAGCGTTGAGCCGTCGTCAAAGGGATGCCAGGAGGAGCTGGTCACACTGTGAGGGTAACGCAGATGTCGAGCAGGAGACTCAGGGTGTGCAGCGGACGACAATCTTTGTACCGGAAGATACCGACGCTCCAGGCGCTGGGGCCTGCTCGCGCGCAATCCCGTTGCCTGCAATCTCCACTTGCAGCCCGGCGCCGCTGGCTTGCTCAATGACCTGGCGAATCGGCAAACCGATGAGGGACGGTACCCGCAATTGCCCCGCGTCGGCAACGATGATGTCGTTCGCCGGGGCTGATGGATTGGATCTGGCGGCGGAGGGAGGCAATGGACCGGGTATGTTCGTCGAGGGTTGGGAGGTCGCGCTGTTCGTGGGCGTCGCGGAGGAGTTCGGGACAGGCGTCGAGGCCGGGTTGGCAGGCGAGGCAGCTTTGGGCGTCGAGCCGGGCTCGGCGCGCAGTGGATCGTCGCTCGGCAATTCGTTCGCAGCATCGTAGAGTGCCTGAACGTTTTCGTATTCCTGCGCAGCATCGTCTTCGGTGATTGGCGCGTCTTTCGTCGAGGCCAAATCGGCCGCACGCAGGTCGATGTCGTGGGGCACGCCCAGATACTCCAGCACCTGCTGTGCCACTTCAGCAAACACTGGCGCAGAAACTTCGGCGCCGTAGTATTGCCCCTTGGGCGAGTCGAGGACAACAGCGACAGCAATCACAGGAGAATTGACCGGCGCGAAGCCCGCGAACGAGGCGATGTGCATGGTCTTCGAATAGGTGTGCGTGACCGGGTCGATCTTTTGTGCGGTACCTGTCTTGCCGCCGGAAGAATATCCGTCAAGTTGGGCCGACTTACCGGTGCCGAAGAGAACGACGCCTTCCATCATTTTGCGCATCTCGGCGGCTGCCAGCGTGCTGATGGCGCGATGCGCTCCGGGGGGGAGCTGGCTGGGCAGATCTTCACCGGCCCTGACAGGGCTGGCTGCGAATGGCACCCCCTTCGGAGCGGCCGAGCTTTGCACCGATCCTGTGTTTGGAGCGGTCTGGACCTGCATTAAGACATGTGGCGGCAGGTAGACGCCGCCGTTGGCGATGGTCGAAACCATCGAGACCAGTTGAAGCGGAGTGACCGCGACCTCCTGGCCGATGGCAACATAGCCGATCGATGCCGGGCGCCAATTTTTAAGCGGGCGAAGAAGTCCGCGCGTTTCACCCGGAAGCTCGATATTCGATCGCGTTCCAAAACCGAAGCTCCGGATGTACTGGTACATTCTGTCCGGGCCAACCCTGATCGCCAGCTTGATGGCGCAGACGTCGCTCGATCGGGCGAGGGCAGTGGCAACATTAACCGTGCCGAGATTGCGGTCGCTCTTGTCGTCGTGGATCACCTGCCCGGCAACTTTGATCTGTCCGCCGGAGCAATCGATCATGTCATCCGGCTTGGCGACGCCCGAATCGATGGCCGCGGAATAGGTGACCAGCTTGAAGGTGGATCCGGGCTCGTAGACGTCGCTCACGGCGTGATCGCGCAACAGATCCGGTGTGGTGTGGCGAGATTGATTGGGATCGAAAGTAGGTCGGATCGCAAGGGCCAGAATCTGCCCCGTATGCACATCCTCGACGACTACAGTGCCGTTAAGCGCCTGCGTTTTCTCGATGGCATGATCGAGCGCGCGCTCCGCCATGAACTGAATGTTCTCGTCAACGGTAAGGACCAGATTCTGCCCTGGCTCGGGATCCCTTTCGCTTGATCCCAGAACCTTGCGGCGCGCGTCGACCGCTGTGTACATCAGGCCGGGAGCCCCGTGCAGCTCTGCGTCGAACTTTTCTTCCAGGCCGCCAAGGCCGTCGTCGTCGCTTCCCACGTAGCCCAGAACCTGTGCGGCAAGCTGATTGTCGGGGTAGAACCTCGCAAACTCCTGCTGGAAATAAATGCCCTTCATGTTCAGGGCTTTTACTGCGGCAGCCACCTGTGGCGTTACGCGGCGGGCAATCCAGGCAAAGTTATGGCCATCATTCAGGCGCGCCGCGATCTGCGCGTCAGTGGTTAGTGCGTCTTCAGGATCAGTGTGGACGAGCGAGGCAAGAGTGCGCGCGGCGGCCTGCTTATCCGCGATCTGCGTTGGATCGGCATAGATCGATGGCACCAGAATGGTCATTGCCAGCTCGCGCAGGTTGCGGTCGTACAAAACGCCGCGCCGCGGAGCGACCTGAAAGGTGCGCTGCTGCTGCTTTGCGGCCCGCTCCACAAAGTCGCGATGGCGGACAATCTGCAGCCAGAAGAGACGGCCAGAGATGGCGCACACCCACACGAGGAAAAAGAGGCATATCGCAAAGAAGCGTGCCCGCTTGAGCGGCACGCCTTTGAGTGTTTGGGTACGGCTGCGAATTGCTTGGGCAGCTGCCGGCATTTCCGCTTCGGGCTCCTGGCGATTCGGTGTCTCTATAGTTATGGCGCGGCGGGTGCTTGTGGCGCGACCTGCGCAAGTGCAGGAGCGCCCGATGCAGGTCGCGCATCGGAGAAAATTACCTGGCCGGGTTGCGGCTCAGCGAGACCAAGCTGGCGGGCCATCTGGTCGATCCGGCCCGGCTGAGTCAGTTCTGCTTCGCTCAAGCGCAGCTGGCGATTCTCCTCGCGCAACTGGTCGAGAGTCTGCTTTTCGCTCTCGACATGGTAACTGCTTTCGATGGCGTCGAAATGCTGCAGTCCATAAACCATGATGAGAGAGAAGAGCACGACCACAGCGGCCGAGAATACGCGCATCTCGCGCACACGCACCGGATCGGAAGCCTTCACGAGGCGGGAGTTGTCGAAGTGCTTCGCGAAATAGTACTCCGGCATGCGCACGCGGCGGCGCAGCCGGATCTGCTCGGCCATCATCGTCGCGTTGTGCTCGGCGATTCGCGCGCCCAAGCCTCGGCCCGCCTCAAAATATGTTGTTACACATGCCGCCATCTTCGTTCTCCTGATTCCTCAAAACTGTGAACTGTGAACTGTTTTACTGCCTTTCCGCTGCTCTTAGCTTGGCGCTGCGTGAGCGCGGGTTACGGTTCATCTCTTCTTCGCTCGCAGTCATGGGCTTTCTGGTTAAAACCTTCCAGATTCCCTCCTGCGCGCCTTCCCTTATGCTGTCCTTCGCGATGCGATCTTCCAATGAATGAAAGCTGATAACCACGAGCCGTCCCGAGGGCTTAAGCAATCCTGGTGCGGCCTCGAACAATGCTCGAATTTCTTCTAATTCCCGATTGACGAAGATGCGCAGCGCCTGGAAAGTCCTGGTAGCCGGGTGAATGTGTTTCATTGGCGGGACGGCTGAGGCTACGATTCTGGCTAATTGCGCCGTTGAAGTAACCGGCCGCCCCCGCACAATGGCTCTGGCGACTGTCCGCGACCTCCTTTCCTCACCGTATTCGTAAATGAGATTTGCCAGCTCGCGCTCGCCCGTCTCATTCACCACTTGTTCGGCGGTCGGCCCTGTTCGCGTATCCATACGCATGTCCAACGGCCCTTCCGCCTGGAAACTGAATCCCCTGCGCGCCTCGTCGAAGTGCAGGCTGCTTGC
>JASHSG010000310.1 GCA_030040935.1 Acidobacteriaceae bacterium
CAAACTATGCGATGCTCGCCGTGAGAAACCCGTTTCGAGCACAGGAGATCCCCCATGAACCATTCCCGCGCCCGCGCGGAACTGCGCAAGTACCACAACAAGCCCTACTTCAAACTGCCCAAGGACCCAAAGGTCGCGGCCGCGACAGCCTGGAACGTGCCCGACCTCTGCGCGACATACGACTGGCCCACCGGCGCGCCCGGCGGCGGTGTGATTGCGATTGTGGAGCTGGGCGGTGGATGGGTGGTTTCGGATATTGACTCGTACTTCCAGTCACTGGGCCAGCCAACGCCGGCGATCATCGACGTCTCGGTGGACGGCACCGAGAACACGCCCGGCCAGAGCGGCTCGGCGGGTGACGATGACTACGAGGTTGCGCTGGACATTGAGGTTTCCGGCGCGGCGTACTATGCGGCGACCGGCCAGGCGGCGACCATTCGCGTCTACTGGTCGCAGGACATCGGCAGCGCCGTCCAGAAGGCCCAATCAGACGGATGCGACGTGTGCTCGATTTCGTGGGGCGCGGACGAAGCCAATTGGGGCGCAACTGCCGCCGGGCAGATGGAAGCGATTCTGGAAGCAGCTGCGGAGGCGGGCATGGTTGTCTTCGCTGCTTCGGGTGACAATGACTCAAGCGACGGCGGCTCTACGCCTGCGAATGTGGATTGCCCCTCGTCGTGCCCTCACGCCGTGGGGTGCGGCGGGACGACGAAGACAGCGGCTGCAGAGACGGTGTGGAACGACAATCCCGGAGAGACCGATGGCGAGGGAACAGGTGGAGGCTACTCGACTGTTTTTCCAGTGCAGAGCTTTCAGATCGGCGCGCCGCCGGCGCCGGCCAGCACGCATTACGGCAAGGGGAGAATGGTGCCGGACGTGTGCGCCAACGCCGATCCCAATACCGGCTACAACATTTTCGTGCACGGGTCGGCCACGGTGGTGGGAGGAACCAGCGCGGTGGCTCCGCTCTATGCCGGACTGTTTGCCGCACTGGGGGCCAAGCTCGGCTTCGTCACCCCGGCGCTCTGGAAGAACCAGAAAGCCTTCAACGATATCACCGTGGGAAGCAACGGTTTCTATAGCGCGGCAGTGGGGCCCGATCCGTGCAGCGGGATCGGATCCCCGATCGCGCAGAAGATTGCCGCGCTGTTTGACAGCATGGCGTGATCGATTATCCCGCAGGCTCGATGGCGGGAACCAGCGTCTTGAAAGGCGGAATCGCGTCCATGGGGTAGCCGAGGCGCTTCCATTCATCGAAGCCGCCGCGCAGCGGGCGCACGCGCTCCACGCCCAGCTTGTGCAATTGCAAGGCGACCTTGGCTGAAGTGGCTTCGCTGGGGCAGGTGCAATAGAGCACCACGTCGCGGTCGCGGGGAATCTCCTGGTGGCGCGTGGTCAGCGCGTCGGGTGAGAAGTGGACGGCGCCGGGAAGCGTGAACGGGTCGGGCACCAGTTCGAGGGGATGGCGAAGGTCGATGATATAGACCGGCTCGCCGGCGTCGAGCTGCTGCTTCAGCTCTTCGGGCTCAAGCCGCGAGGCGGCCAGTTCATTGAGCACCATGCGGCGGCGAATGAGCCGCCCAATGAAGAATGCCACGACACCCAGGATCAGCAGAGCGCCGGAGAAGCGGCCGACCCAGTTAAGAAGGCCGGGATTGCGCTTCAGCAAGTCGCCGAAGAACCGGCCGCAGGCCATCGTCGCTACTACCCAGAACGACGATCCAATGCAATCGTAGAGCAGGAACGTGCCGTACCTCATGCCATTCTGGCCGGCCACGGGAGGCGCCAGCGTTGACAGGCCGGGAACAAACTTGGCGAACATCAGCATGGTGCCGCGGCGGCGGCCAAACGAGTCCTGCGTGCGGCGGACGCAGGTAGTCGGTTCGAGAGAAAGCCGGCAAAGCAGGCGCAGCACGCGATGGCCCTGGGTGCGCCCGATGAAGAACCACACGCTGTCGGCGGACAGTGCCGCGGCCACAGCAACCGCGAGCGCCGCCGGAAAACTGATTTGCCTTTGGGCCGACAACGCTCCCGCAGCCAGCAGCACCGGCACCGAGGGCAGGGGAATCCCCAATTGCTCAACCAGCACCCAAACGAAGATGAGCAGGTAACCGTACGTCAACAGAATGTCGGTCGGTAGCGCCATGAATCGACCCGAACTTTGGGCTGAATGGGGAATCAGACCGCCTCGCTACGCCAGGTGACGGCGAAAGAAAGGGGCCTCGCCCTATGAGATGACTTTAAACGAAGTTCGTTTCAGGAGATTCAACAAAAACTGCTGATGGCGGGCTAGAAAGAGCCAGATTGCGCCGAGACCACTTCTTCGATGGCCCAATCGACCCAGGCGGCCTGTTCGGCCGGGCAGGCCAGGCGAGTTGGATCGTCGCCGGCAATGGCGTCGACAAAATTCTCCACGATGGGAAAGTGGAGGTTGGGGTGGGCAGGCAGCATTTCCGTGCGGCCTGCCACACGCAGTTCCGGACCATTGAGCGGATCGAGACCAATCTCGCCGTTCTCTCCGATAATGCGGAATTGATCGCGCGCCACACGTGAGTTCCAGCGCACATCGACCACCCCGTGGACTCCGCCGGGATACCCGATTAGCGCGGTCGCGGAATCTTCGACAGCGATGCGATGGACGGCATTCGAAAGCAGGCCGCAGGCGCGCTCCGGCTTGCCGAAGAGAAAGTTCATGGCGTCGATGCGATGCGAGGCGATGTCGTAAAGCGGCCCGCCACCGGAAAGCGCGGGATCAGCGAGCCATTCGCGGCCTTCGATCACGAACCAGCTATGGCAGTTGGCCTCAGCCACGAGCGGGCGGCCTATTGCGCCCTCGGCGATGAGGCGCCTGGCACGGAGAAGCTTGGGATAGAGTCTGCGGTAATAGGAGACACCGAAGAGGCGCCCGGATGAGCAGCCCGCGGCAACCATGCGCTCGGCCTCGGCGAAGTTCATCGCCATGGGCTTCTCGCAGAGCACGTGCTTGCCCGCGCGCAGTGCTGCGATCGCAGCGCCGGCATGCATGGCCACAGGCAGGGCAATGTAGACCGCGTCGGCCTCGGGGTTGGCAACGGCGGCCTCGACGGTTGGCCACGCGCGAGTGCCGGGATACGCTGCGATCTTTGCCGGATCGCGGGTGACGAAGCCAACAAGCCTGCTGCGCGGCTCAGATTGAATGGCCGGAATCACGCGCTTGCGCGCGATGTCGCCGATGCCTGCTACGACCCAGTTGACGGCGTTCATTCTTCCGCCAGAATAAATCCGCGTGATGGAATCCGTGCAAGAAAGCTGCCCTAAGGCAGCTTGAGCGCGGCCTGAATGAACCTGAAGGGGCTGCCGGGTTATTGCGCGGGGGCTGGGGAACCGGCCGCTCTCGACGCCGGAAGGGCCGTCCCCGAACCGAGCGCTTGAGCGGGCGCGGACGCGGCTTCCTGGCTCCTGTCACCGAAGTAGTCGTGATCCCAGAGGTCTTCGTAGAACGCGCCCGTCAACTCCGCAGCGCGAGGGCCGAAGGTGGCCCTGCCGCCCTCGAGGAAAAATACCGTCACCAGGCCGCCCTGCGGCGACTCGGAATAGGCTGCAAACCAGCCATAGCGTGTTCCGTTGTCGGAGCAGGTTCCGGTCTTGCCGAAGATTGGCAGCTCGCGGAAGGTTGCGCGCAGGCGGCGCGCGGTTCCATATTCCACCGCGCCAGCCATGCCGTCTTCAAGGTCGGGAATATAGCGCGAGATATCGAGGGTCCGCTTGATCCTGGGCTCAAACCCGGCAATCTCCTCGGGCGTAGTTGGATGCTGCAGGTAATAGAGCGTTCCGCCGTTGGCAATGGCGGCAACAAAAGCGCCCAACTGAAGCGGCGTGAGCGAGACTCCCTGCCCGAAGCTGCACATGCGGCCCACACCGCCCTGAGCTTCGGGAATCGGCTGATCGGGATAAACGCCCAGCTGCTCGCCGGGAATGTTATAGCCGGCCAGCTCGCCAAGACCGAACTGCGTCGCATAATGGCGCACGCGCTCAAATCCCAGCTCGCGGCCGAGCTCTTCAAAGTAGAGATTGTTGCTCTTGGCCAGCGCCTGCGTCATATTCATGCGGAAGCCGGCGAGCTGCACCATCGTGTCGCTCGTGACCAGCGATTCAGACAGCGCAGCCAGCGCCACCGTGAGCTTGATAGTGGAGCAGGGCTCTGCGCCCGGCGAAAGCGCGAGCTTTTGGTTGACCATGGCCAGGATGCGGCCGTTGGCGGGATTGATCACCACCGCGGTGCCGTTCATATCGCCAAGGGCATCGATGGCGGCCTGGCGAACGACGGGATCTTCGCCGGCCGTGACGTCGCCCGCGCCAACCACGCCCTGAATAAACGAACTGGCGGTGAAGTGCTCGTAAAAATGATGGCGGCGATGATATGACGCCGCCCGCAAATGCGCTCCCGCCGTTGTGAGCCTGCCGGCCGTGGCCGTTCTGGCACTCACGCGGGTCCCGGAGCGGACAGCCCGCCTCGCAACCGTGCGATGAACCGTTGAAGTGGGCGCTGCCGGGTGGTGCGTTGTCGTGGCGCCGGATGCGGTTGCGCGGACGGTGCCGGATGGAGCAGTGGGCTTGCGCCCAGCTGCTCGATGCGCCGCGGCAACGTGCGACTCAGTCCTGGATTTGGAATGGTGCAGAGTCTGCGGAGTGTCCAACGCAGCGGCACTCACGGCGCCGACGCCGAGCACGATAAGGACGAATGATATAGGCCCAATGTGTAACTGCTTCATCCGTTCAACGACCCCTTAGTGTTTGAATCCGGTCCCGCGCATTCGCCGGTGGACGTCGCACTTCGTGACCTCCGCTCTTGATGCCCCAGCTTTTCCGGTCGGCGGGGACTGAGTGTGCGGAAAACCCACCTGCGCAAATTGCAAGATCGGCTGCAAAACCGGTTCCTTTTGCCTTAGAAAAGGCTCAGGAGACAGTAGTTTCCCTTTATCCGGCTTCCCAACCCATACAACTTTCGGGGCGTTGTGCTTACTATACCCTTTTCATGCCCGGTTTGGAACCGTTCCCGATCGCGAAATTCGGTGCAGGTTCCTGATTCGATAATTACTTAGAACTTCAGGCGGCGCAAGAACGTGGGGACATCCAAATCTCGCTCGGGTTGCTCAGCCGGCCCTGCGAACAAAGCCGGATTGGTCCCGGCGCCGGAGTCGCCCGGGG
>JASHSG010000033.1 GCA_030040935.1 Acidobacteriaceae bacterium
GGCGTGTTCCCAGCGCGAAATAGGCATCGCGATAGTGCCGGTAGAGCTCTTCGTAAACCGCAGCCGATTTCTTGTCCGGTTCGACGGCGCGCAGCGGCAGGCAGACCGCAGCCTGCGCTTCTTCGATGGTCTTGTACGCTCCGGCAGCGATAAGCGCAAAGATCCCCGACCCGAGGCTGGTCGGAATCCCGGCCGGCACCAGCACCGGCTTGTTCAGCACGTTCGCGTACACGCGGTTCAGCACCTTGTTCTTCTGCGGAATGCCTCCCGCATTGATCACGCGATCGATGCGCACTCCATGCTCGGCCATGCGCTCGAGAATGATGCGGGTGTGAAACGCGGTGCCTTCTATCGCCGCAAACAGCTCGTCCTGCGCGGTGTGCACCAGGTTCCAGCCCAGCGTCACGCCGCCCAGTTCGGGGTTCACGAGCACTGTGCGGTCGCCGTTGTCCCAGCTCAACCGCAGCAAACCGGTTTGCCCGGCCTTGTATGCGTCGAGCCTATCGCTCAGGTCCGCCACGGTCGTTCCCGCGCGCCGCGCGATGGCGTCAAAAATGTCGCCTACCGCCGAGAGTCCCGCTTCAATCCCGGTGTACCCCGGATGCACGCTTCCCGGCACAACGCCGCATACGCCTGGAACCAGCTCCGCTTCGCGGGCAATGGCGATAATGCACGTCGACGTGCCGACTACGTTCACCGCATCGCCTTCGCGGATGTTTGAGCCGATTGCATCCCAGTGCGCGTCGAAAGCTCCCACGGGAATCGGGATTCCGGCGCGAAGCCCCAGCTCCCCCGCCCACTTCGGGGAAAGCCTTCCCGCCAGGTGATCGCTGGTCAGGTATTCGCCGCCTAACTTCGCGCGCACGCCCGCAAACAACGGATCGACAGCGACCAGGAATTCCTCCGGCGGCAACCCGCCCCACTTCGGGTTCCACATCCACTTGTGACCCATGGCGCAGACGCTGCGCTTGAGAGCGCCGGGATCGGTCACGCCCGAAAGCGTTGCCGCCGCCATGTCGCAATGCTCGAGCGCCGTGACCAGTTTTTCTCTTTGTTTTGGATGAGAGCGTAACCAGTGAAGGAGCTTCGCAAATCCCCACTCGTGCGAGTAGACGCCGCCGCACCATTCAATCCCCTCGAAGCCCAGCTCATGCGCAGTTCGGGTGATCTCCTCGGCCTCGGCAAACGCGCGATGATCGCACCACAGGTAGTAGTCGTCGAGCGGCTCCAATCCCTCGCCCACGGGAACCACGCTCGATCCCGTCGTGTCCAGCGCAATTGCGGCCACCTCGGCGCCGTCGATGCCCGTCGATTTCAGCGCGTCATTTGTGGCCTTGGCCAGAGCGGCCATCTGGTCGGCGTGAGATTGGGTCGCATAGTTCGGATCGTCGCGCCGCCGCTGCAGTTCGTAGCTGGCAGACGCGGTGCCGATCGGCCCTTTTTTATCGTCAACCAAAGTCACGCGAACGCTGAGCGTGCCGAAATCGACGCCGGCAACGATGGCCATGGAAAAATTCTCCTCTGTAAGAACTTGCCGATCCGCCCATCAGAGTACACCATCGCCGCAGCGCGCCGTCTGCGCCTACTTCTTCGCTCCCGGTAACGAAGACGCTGGTTTGCCAAAGATTCCGGACTTCGCGGCCGGTTGCGAAGGGGAAGGCTTGGCCGGCATTGCAGCCGGATTTGCAGAATTGGCGGCGGACTTCGCCGAATTTGCAGCTGGGCTCGCAGGCGAGTTCTGCGTCTTTGGCGGGCCTGGTGAGGGCCCCGCGCCCGGACTCGCGCCGCTCGGCCCCCCGTCGACGATGGCCGCATGCGCCAGCTGAGGCACCGGCGCGTTGTCCTGGTTCTTCACCAGGATCGTGATGCGGCGGTTCGATGGATCGTAGGGATTGTTCTTTACGCGCAGCATCTGGTCCGCGAATCCGCGCACCTGGGTAACCTGGTCCATGCGCACTCCATCCTGTTGCAGCAGGCGCCGCGCCGCATTGGCGCGGTCCGCTGAAAGCTCCCAGTTGCTGTAGTTCGCGTTGGTCGAGTACTGCGCCGCGTCCGTGTGCCCTTCGATCAGCAATTGATTGGGCAGCGTTTTCAGCTCCGCCGCCAGAAGCGCCAGCAGTTCCTGCCCGCTGGGGCTCAGTTGCGCGCTGCCGCTCTGATAGAACGTGCCGTTCTTGTCTTCGAGCAGCTCGATGCGGAGCCCCTCGGGGGTGATCGTAATCTCGATCTGCTTGATCAGCTTCTGGAGGTCCTTGCGCGCCTCGATCTCCTTCTCGAGCTTCTCTTTCAGCTCCTGCAGTTGTTGCGCGTTCTGGTCCACTGCCGGCGCCGTGCCAGGGCCCGTACCCGACATCGTGGTTCCGAACAGGCTAGCCGTTCCCCTGGGATCGTTGAAGTAGCCGGCCACGGCTTTCTTCACCTGCTCGCTCTGGCTCATCAGCCAGAGCACAATAAACAGCGACATCAGCGCCGTAACGAAGTCCGCGTACGCGACCTTCCATGCCCCGCCATGGCGGCCGCTGTGATCGCCCTTTTTCCTGATCACGATAACGGGTTGCGTTTTCACTGCCATTCGACCAACCCTTGGACTTTGCTCCTTCAGCTCCCTGGTTGCTTCCGGATCCCCGGCGGGTGATTTTTGTCCGCTGGTCCGGGCCAGTTCCCGCCTCTAGGCGGCTGCCGCCGGCGCACCCGCGCCCGCTTGCGGCGCCTTGTTCTTGCAGCTCATCTCCATCTCGTCGAAGCTGGGCCGCGCGTAGGCGGGAATCGCGCGCCGGCCCAGCTCAATCGCAATCATCGGCGCCGAACCCTTCAGAAACGCCAGCAGCAGCACGCGCAACACATGCAGGTAGTCGTTGTGTTCATCGGCGAGCTTCTTCATGCCCGAGGCCAATGGCCCCACCACACCGTAGCAAAGCAGGATGCCGAGGAAGGTTCCCACCAGCGCCGCCGCCACGTGCTTGCCAATCTCCTCCGGAGGCCCGCCCAGCGAGCCCATCGTGATGACCACGCCCAACACCGCCGCCACAATCCCCAGCCCGGGGAGCGAATCCGCAACTGTGCTCAGCGAGTCGGCCGGTTGCACCGACGCCTGATGATGCACTTCCATATCCAGCTCCATCATTTGATCCATATCGAACGGCTCCACTCCGCCCGTGATCGCCGTGCGCAGCGTGTCGCATACAAAGTCCCGCGCATGATGGTCGTTCAGAAACTCGGAATAGTTCTTGAAGATCGCGCTCTCGCCGGGCTTTTCCACGTCCGTCTCCACGGCCAGCAGGCCCTCTTTGCGCACTTTGTTCAGGAACTGGTACATCATCTTCAGCGTGCTCAGGTAGCGCGCTTTCGTAAACGGCGAGCCCTTCATCGACGAAATCAGTCCCGCCAGAATGTCCTTAAGGATGCGCACCGGATTTGCCACCAGCAGGGTTCCGGAGGCCGCGCCGGCAATAATCAACAGCTCGGCGGGCTGCATCAGGACAAGGATGTGCCCCTTCTCCATCAGGAAGCCCGCGAGGATCGCGGCAAACACGACGACGATGCCTATGATGGCAAGCATGTCACTTCCTCCACCGGAGCCGATGGCGCCTGGCTCGCCGCTCGAACGGTCGCCCGGTTGCCGCCCGTGCGGCTGCTCGTTTCCATGGCCTCCTGCGCGCGTCCCAGCAGTTGTGCCAGCGTTTCGTCATGATCTCCGGCGGCCTGCGCCGCTCCAATGCTCACCGTGAGCGAGACGCGGTCGCCCCACCAGCGAAAATCCGCCGTACGCGCCAAGCCGGCCAAAGTGTGCGCGTGTGAGGCCAGCATCTCAACGCTGCGCTCGTGCGCCACGATCAGAAACTCATGGTCGCCCCAGCGGCTCATCTCCTCGGCCGGGCGCAGCCCTTGCAGCAGAGCGCGCCGCACCTTTTCGAGCATCGCGTTGCAGGCGCTGGTGCCGTGCGTCTTGCGCAACTCCTCGGCCTGATCCACTCCAATCCACAGAATGCTGAACGGCGACCCGCCGCGCATGAAGTCGTCAAACTCGGCTTGCAGTCGTTCCTCGAATTCTTCCCGGGCCTCGTCCGTGCCGGCCTCATCGTGGCTCTCGCCGTGCGGCAGCGCGTCGAGACTTTCCGTGGGATGAAACAGCGCCGCGGCGCCGATCCGTTCTCCAAGCCCATCGCGCAACACCAGAAATCGAGCAATCACGGGAACCTCGTGGCCCAGCTTGTGCCGAATGCGAACCAGCTCACGGCAAATCTCCCTGCGCGCGGACCCTTCAACCACATCTGCGCTTTCCTCCAGCAGAATTGCCTCCAGCCCCCGGGGAAGCGGCCGTGACAGCATCTCAATCGCCGCGTACCCCGTGATGCCCTGCGCCGCCTGATTCCACAGAGCCACCTCGCCTTCTGTGCCTATCAAAGCAACGCCCTCGGGTACGGCGTCGAAAGCGGCTTGGAGCATTTCGTTGCGATCGGTCATCGAAGCTCTTTTCCCGCCGCATTCAAGCCTCATGGCTGGCGTGCGTCGGCAGCGCTCGCCGCCTTTGTGCACACTTTTCGCAGGTCGGTTTCTCCCTGTTAAATCGGCGCAAATCCGCCCAACTTCAAGGAGCCATTTCGCAATGAGGGAATTCTAATGTGGAAAAAGAAGGGACTTTCTTCGATGCGCAGGCTGCCCGCCGCGAATGAGCCGCGACAACCCTGGCCAACGCTGGCCTGCCGGCTCGGCGATCTGCTGGCACGCTGCCCTATTCGTAGCTCCGCACCCACGCCAGAATCGATCGCACCCCGATCCCGCTCGGCCCCTTGGCGATATATGGTCGCGACTCCTCCACCCACGCCGTCCCGGCAATATCGAGATGGATCCATGGCGTGTCTTCGGCAAAGACGTGCAGGAACTCTGCGGCGATACTGGCTCCGCCCCACCGCCCGCCCGTATTCTTGATGTCGCCGATGTCGGATTTAATCAGGTCCGCATACGCGTCGCCCAGCGGCAGGCGCCAGAACTTCTCACCGGAAACCGCAAGCGCCGACTCGAATCTGCCATACGCCGCATCGTCGTTCGAAAACGCGCCGGCCATGATCTTACCCAGCGCAACAGAAATGGCGCCCGTAAGAGTCGCCGCGTCGATCAGGTGCGTCGCACCCAGTTGCCGCGCGTAGGTCAGTCCGTCGGCCAGCACCAGCCTTCCTTCCGCGTCAGTGTTGATGATTTCGATGGTCTTGCCCGACATGGCAGTCTGCACATCGCCCGGCTTTTGCGCTGTGCCCGAGGGCATATTTTCCGCCGCGCACAGCACGGCAATCACCCGCACCTTTGGCTGCAGCAGCGCAATGGCGCGCATCGCCCCCATCATCGCCGCTGCGCCGGCCATGTCGTACTTCATCCGCTCCATGCTGTCCGCGGGTTTGATGGAGATGCCGCCCGTGTCGAATGTAATTCCCTTCCCAACCAGGCCAAGCACCGGCCCGTCTTTCACTCCTTCCGGCTCGTAGCGAAGCACGATCAGCGCCGGCGGTTCGGCCGAACCCTGCGATACGCTCCAGAACGCGCCCATCTTCAGCTCGTGCAATTTGTCCGTCGAGTGGACTTCCCACTTCAGGCCCACTTCCTCCGCCATCTCGGCGGCCCGCTGTCCCAGAATGGTCGGCGTCAGCTTGTTGCCCGGCTCATTCACCAGCGAGCGCGTAAAGTTCTGGCTCTCGCCGATCACTGCGCCTTCGGCCAGGGCCGACACAAGCGCCTGGCGGTCTGCTTCGCCCGCAACCGATAACGTGAACGATTGAATGCTCTGGTCTTTGCGGTCGGTGCGGTAGGTATCGGGGTCGAAATCGCCAAGGAATACGCCCTCGGCAACGGCCCGCGCGCCGGCTGCGCCGCGCAGACCTTCGGACGAAGGCAGTACGACGGCCACTTCCCGAATGCCCCGCGGCTTGGCAAAGCGCACTGCGGTTCCCGCACCGTCGCGCACCGCATGCGCCGTAGCTTTCGCCAGCTTTCCCAGGCCGACAATCAGCAGCCGTTTCGCCGCGATGCCGGCCGGCGCGTGCAGCAGCACGGTTTCGTTGGCTCCGGCTTTGTATTCGCCGGTCCCGAGCACCGTGGCCGCAGCGGCCTGAATCTTCGGATCGGTAGTCAGCGGTGTGGGCTGTGGTTTGGCGTCGGAGCCTTTTGCAGTTTGGGTGTCGGCGGCAAAAACAGCCAGCATCTCAGTCGCGATCGCCGCGGTCGGAGCAAAGGAAAGTTCTGTCCGCATAGTGCCTATTCTTCACGGCGCGTCGGCATGGTGGCAAATCGCGCCGCCAGCTCGCAATGGCAGGCTCCCATTTCGCAGCTCGCCAGCCCAATTGACAGTCGACCGCTCTTATGTCTACATTGTAGGCGTGGCTGCCCTTCTCGGCACCTTCGAGCAGATTGTTCTGCTGGCCGTTGTGGCCGCGGGCGATCAGGCATATGGGCGCGCGGTGCTGCGCGCCGTCGAAGCCAGCCTGACAACAGATCGCAGCATCTCGGCGGGGTCGGTATATGCCACGCTTGACAGGCTTGAAGCGCAGTGTCTGCTGGCTTCGCGACTCGAGCGCGGCACAGCCGCTCGCCGTGGCCGCGCACGGCGTTTCTACCGCCTCACGCATCAGGGAGCGAGGGCGCTGACCGAAGCGCGCACCAGCCTCGAGAGAATGTGGCGCGGCGTGCGTTGGCCCATGGAGGCGATGCCATGAAGAGCATCGAGCCGCCTCGCTGGATGGAGCGCACCTTGAGGTTCTTTCTCCACCCTCGGGACCGTGAAGCCATCTGCGGAGATTTGTATGAGGAATTCTGCGCAGAAAAAGCCCCATCGCTCGGGCCTGCCCGCGCGAAGCTTTGGTATTTGCGCCAGATTCTGAGCTTCATTCCGGCGAAGTTTGGATTCGTCCTCACCGCGTTCTGCCTGTTCACAATGGCTTCAGGCGGATGGCTGGGCATGATGGATTTCATCCTGCAGCATCCCGGCTATGCCCAGCGCGAGTGGATCGCAGGACTGATTGTTTCGCAGGCGGCATTGACGCTGGCCGCGTTGCATTTGCGCGGGCTGCCGTGGCTGCGGCCTCTAGCACTGGCAGGTTGCGCAGCCATTGCCTTTCTCGCGGCCCACGCGCTCCGGGCCGCACTCAGCGGAGCCCACTTCGAAGGCTACATCCTGCTCATCTCGCTTGGGCTTCTGGTGCAGGCGGCGCTTACGCTGTTGATTCTTCCCGGCCTCGGCCCTCGCATGGCGCGGCGAGCCTGATGGCGCCAGTTCTACCGTTAGTCAGGGCGTGGCCGAAAGCTGACGGCCGACGGCTACCCGCGGTTCCGCTGCTTGTTCGCCTTGATCGCGGCCCGCGCCTCCCGGTCGGCCTCGCGACGCCGCTCCGTCTCCCGCTTGTCCCAATCCTGCTTGCCTTTGGCCAACGCCAGCTCGCACTTCACCCTCCCGTTGCGGAAATAGAGCCGCGTCGGAATGAGCGTATGCCCCTTGATCTGCGTCTTCTGGAGTAGCTTGCGGACCTCTTCGCGGTGCAGAAGCAGTTTCCGTGTGCGCGTCTCGTCGTGGTTGGCGATGTTGCCGTGAGAGTAAGGCCCAATATGCATGTTCAAAAGGAACGCCTCGCCATTCCTGATCAACCCATAGGAGTCCTTCAGGTTGGCCTTTCCCTCGCGGATGGATTTGACCTCCGTCCCGCGCAGCGCCACGCCGGCCTCGACCTTCTCCAGCAAAAAGTAGTTGTGGCCGGCCGCGCGGTTGTGCGCCGCATCGCGTTCCCCACTGGCCACGGGATCGCGGGGTCTCGCCGGGTTTTTGGCCGCCGGAGCGCCTTTGGTGGCAACGACATGACTGGATTGGCGGCCCATGGGCTGGCTTCCTTGAATTCTCATCGTAGCATCGGTGTACCCCGGCGCCGTTCGCGATGCGCGTCAACGGAGCTTTGCTAGAATGAGGGAGCATTTTCTCCGGCGAGGCCGGCGCAATGAATCGCATCGGATTGCCCGCTGCGGCCCGCACAAGCCTCCCGCCGCGCGCGAATCCGGGCTCTTGGCTACCCCCTTTGCCTCGGGCGTTTTCACTTTGTTCCCTTTTGCCGTCTTTTGGAGCCGTATGAATCGTCGCATCCTTGCCCAAGCCGAACTTCGAGCCGCGGCCTCGCGCTTCTCCCTCGGTCTGGCGCTTCTTCTGGCCGTGGCCGGCGCCGGTGTGTTTGCGGTCCGGCTCTATGCGGAATCTGCCAACACGGACTTCAAGCAAGCCCAGGCCGCCGAAGCCCGTGAGGACTACGACACGGCGTTCGATCTCTATCAGAAGGCCTATAACCGCGATCCCAAGGATGCGCGCTTCAAGATCGCACTCGCCCGCATCCGCACCACCGCTTCAGCGGCGCACATTACCAAGGGCCGCAAGCTGCTTCAGGCAGGCGACGTCCAGGGCGCGCTTTCCGAGTTTCTTCACGCCGCCGAGATCGATCCCGGCAACGAGGCGGCGCAGCAGGAGATTGCCCGCGTGCGCCAGCGCCAGGGCACAAGCCCGCCGGCGTCCGAAGCCGGCTTGCCCCAGCCGGCCGGCGAGGAGCAGGAGCTTGACCAGGTCGAGGCTCCGCCCGAGCTCCGCCCTCTCACCAACGAGCCGCTCTCGCTGCACATGGCCGAAGACGCGAAAGTCGTCTACCAGGCCGTGGCCAAGGCCGCCGGCGTCAACGTTCTCTTCGATCCTGACTTCAACTCCAAGCGCATCCAGGTCGACCTCAATAACGTGTCCCTGCTCGATGCTCTGCGCATCGTGGGCGTCATGTCCGACACCTTCTGGCGACCGGTTACCTCGAACACCATCTTCGTGGCCCAGGACTCTCGCACCAAACGCCAGGAGCTTGACGAACAGGCGGTGCAGACCTTCTATCTGTCCAACGCCTGGCAGCAGAACGACCTAAACGACGTGCAAACCGCTTTGCGCAACGTCATGCCCAACGCCAAGGTCTACGGCGTGCAGAGCCAGAACGCCATCGTGATGCGCGGCACTCCCGACGAGCTTCTGCTCGCCGAGCAGCTTATCGACGACCTCGATAAGGCGCGCGGCGAAGTCGTCGTTGACATCGCCGTGCTCGAGGTGAGCAAAAACTGGGAGCGGACGCTGGGGATCTCCTGGCCCAATAGCATCGGCATCACCCTGCAGCCCAATTGCGCGGCGACCAACTCCTGCAGTACGAGCACCAGTTCGACGACGTCGACTACCACCAGCACCGTCAGCCCCACGCTCTACAATCTGGCTCATTTAAATTCGACTGATTTCGCCCTGAACGTTGGTTCGGCCACGCTCAATCTTCTGCTGACCGACAACAACACCAAGGTCCTGCAGAGCCCGCGCATCCGCGCCACCGACGATCAGAAAGCCACCATGAAGATCGGTTCGCGCATTCCCATCGCCACCGGTTCCTATCAAACCGGCGCCGCCACCGCGCTGGTCAGCTCGCTGGTCAATACGCAGTTCCAGTATCAGGACGTCGGCGTCAATATCGAGATGACGCCCAGCATCCACTTCGACCACGACGTCACCCTCAAAATCAAGATCGAGGTTTCCGCCGAAAGCGGCACTGAAACTATCAGCGGCGTCACCGAGCCCATCATAAGCCAGCGCGTCGTAGACCAGGTCATCCGCTTGCGCGAGGGCGAGGCCAGCATTCTGGGCGGCATCCAGAACAACCAGGAACAAAACAACTGGAACGGCATCCCCGGCCTGAGCGCCATTCCGGTTCTCAAATACATCTTCGGCTCCAGGGACCGCATCATCCAGGACGACGATATCGTCTTCGTGGTCGTGCCCCACATCGTGCGCTCGCAGGAATTGGATCAGGCCAATCTGCGCGTCATCGATACTGGCTCCGGCCAGGCCATCGACCTGCGCCACGCCGACGTGGACGGCGCGGCCCCGGCGCCGCCTCCGCCTTCGGTTCAGCCCACTGCGATGGACCGGCCCGCCGTCGGTTCCGTTCCCGCCGAGAGCGCCGTTGAAGCCGCACCCGCCATGATGGCTCAATTGCGCTCCGATATGGCTTCCAACGGGGGCCCGCAACCAACCGCCCAGGTCGCCGCGACAGCGCCCAGCCCCGCTTCGCGGGCAGCTTCCCAGGTCGCGGAACCCCCGCCCGCGCCACAACCGGCGCCGCCGCCCACGCAGCCCGCTTCGCCGGCTCCTTCGGCCGCGCCGGCCGCCGGTCCTCCCTCTGCAGCCGCACCACCGGCGCCTGCTGTAGCCCGCGCCGCTTTCGCGCTCAATCCTCCGTCCGTCCCGCCGGCATCCGGCGCCAGCTTCCGGGTTCCTGTCGTGCTGAACGGCGCTGCCGACGTTGCTTCCATCGCCCTTCAGTTCCATTACGATCCTGCAAAGCTCCAGCTCGTAAATGTCTCACCGGGCGATTTCCTCAGCCGTGACGGTCAGGCTGCTCCGACTATTCACACCGACGAGCCCCTGGGCAACCTTGTCGTCGGCATGTCCCGCCCTTCCGGAACACACGGCATGTCCGGCAGCGGCGTGGTCTGCATTCTCACCTTCCAGGCCAAGGCCCCGGGTGCGAGCGACCTGTCGATCGTTCGCGCCTCCGTGGTAAACGGCGCGCAACAGCAGTTGCCAGTGGCCAGCGCCGAAACCAGCATCGTCGTTAAGTAGGAAACCGCGCCGATGAGTATCCGCCGCCCCATTCCGATCCGCCGACGCCCATCGGCCTGCATTCCGAGGAAAAAGGAGCGGGGTCTGACCCTGGTCGAGCTCATCGTCACTGTCTTTATTCTCTCCATTCTCGCTTCGGCCGCACTGCCCCTGGTACGCTTCCAGGTCAAGCGCGACAAAGAGCGCGAGCTGCACTTCGATCTGTGGGAAATGCGCGACGCCATCGACAAATATAAAGACGCGGCCGATCGAGGCGCCTTCCAGACCAAGGTCGACAGCCAGAACTATCCCCCTGATCTGGAAACGCTGGTGAACGGCGTGGATGTGCAAGGCAAGAAGCTCAAATTCCTGCGCAAGATCCCCGTCGACCCGATGACGGGCAACACCGACTGGGGACTGCGCTCCATGCAGGACGATCCGGACTCCGATTCCTGGGGCGGCCAGAGCGTCTTTGACGTCTACTCCAAATCACAGGGCACGGCGCTCGACGGAACGAAATACGCAAAGTGGTGACGAAGAAAAGCCGTCAGCTGTCAGCACGCCGCGTAAGGGCTACAGGCTGATAGCCGAGGGCTGAAGGCTCAAAAAAGCATGCTCCATCGACGCACCCAATCCGGCTTCACGCTTATCGAGCTGATCATCGTGATGACGATCATCGCCATCCTGGCAACGCTCGCTGTTCCCTATTTCGCCGGCGCCATCAAGCACGCGCGCGAAGCGGTGCTGCGCGAAGACCTGCAAACCATGCGCATGGCCATCGATTCCTACACTATGGACAAGCAGAAGGCCCCGCAATCGCTCGACGATCTGGTCCAGGACGGTTACCTCAGGGTCATCCCCGAAGACCCCATGACTCACAGCAAGGATACCTGGGTTACCGACACCAGCGACGCCATGTACTCTCTCGACGAGACCGAACCCGGAATCAGCGATGTCCACTCTGGTTCCGATGAGCAAGGTTCCGACGGCCAGCCGTACTCCGCCTGGTAAATTCGCGAGAAAATACTAAATCGAAGGTTGTCATCCTGAGCGACCCGAGTCCTTCATGCGGACGACGGGGTTCGAAGGATCCGCGCTCGCCCTTTTGACGGAGGAACGCCGCCATGCCAGCTCTTCGCGCTTATCTCGGCCTTTCCTGCTTGATCGCCGTTTCAGCCGCCCTCCTCGCCCAGTCGCCCACCACCATTTCCATCCGCCTGCGCGACGGAAGGACCGGCCTGCCCGTCAACGCCTCCAATTTTCTCGTGCGCGTGGATCACGACGAAACCATGCACAACGAATGGGTCAAGATCGCCGATGACGGCTCCGTGACTGTCACGATCCCCGCTGACGCCAAAGTGATCTCCGTCAAAGCTACCTACAGCAATGGGATGGAGACCTTTATCAATTGCGACGCCGCCAGGGAGAGCGACAAGGAGAGGAACATCTGGTATTCGATAGCGACCATTCTCAGTACCGGCATAGTCGCGCCCGACGAATGCGCCCGGACCGCCTTTTCCGCCAAACCCGGCGAGTTTACCTTCTTCGTCCGCAAACGCGATTGGCGCGATCGCCCAGAAGACTGACGGACATCTGGCCATCGCTGATCCGCTCGCTAACCCGCTGACTTATTGACTCGCTGTCTGATTGGCTAGCTCGCCGACGCGCTCGCTAAGATAGTGTCTTGGCCCTTGAACCTCAATTTCAGGCAACCTTTGCCTTCCTGACGCGCGTCGCGCTCTGCTTCGCGTCTCTGATGGATGCGCCACAGGCTCATCCGGAGACAGGCCTCGGCGGAAGGCTCCTCTACGCGGGCGAGCTCGACGAAGCGGCCCGCGCGCTTCTGGTCTCAGCCAACATTGCCGGCGCCGCCACGCTTGCCGCCACTGCCGATCGGACTGCGCAGAAACAGGCCCTCCGCGACGGCGTCGCCGATTTCGTTGTCAGCAATCTCGACGAAGCCCTGCGCATCCTCAAGAATCAACTCCGCAAGCGTGAAACGGTCGCGGTTTGCGTTGCCTTGCCGCCCTCGGAAGTGGGGCGCGAGATGAACGAACGCGGCGTCGCGCCCGATCTCCTGTCCTGCAATCTGGCTGCGCCGCCCCTTTACCAGGCAAACCCGATTCATGAGCATCGGGAGATGGCGTTCGACCTCACCAAGATAGCCGCCATCGTCACCTGGCGCGTGGATTCGGCATTGCCGAAGGACCTTGCTGCACTCGACGAAATCGCGCTCACCTGCCTCGACGCGCACGAATGGCAATCCCGCCGCTGGCTGCGTCTGTCTCCGCGCTATCTCGGCCGCCTCGCGCAAGGGCTCCGCCTGCTTCGAACGGACCACGAATTTGTCGCGCGCTTCCGGGAGCGCGCCAGAGGAGCAATCGACTGCGGCAGAATCGCCGTTGCCTTTGAGATCTGCTCCTACGTGCATGGCATGCCCGACCAATTCCGCTTCGATCCCAGCCAGCGCTGAGCGTGTCTTCTATTCTCCAGTGTTGAGTTCCTGTGTCCCTAGTCCTTCAGTCCCGCAGCCCCCGCCTCCCCAATCCTTCGCCACAGCACCTCAATGCCCAACCCGGTCCTGGCCGATACCGCCAGAATCTTTTCCACGTCGAGCCCCCGCTCGAGCGCCCTCAGGCTTCGCATGCGCTCATTGCCGCTCAGCCTGTCGGCCTTTGTCGCCACCACCAGAAATTCGCGGCCTGCGGCGCGTAGCCACTCGATCAGTTGCCTGTCGTTCGCCCGCGGGGGCACGTTCGCATCGACCAGGCAGATGCACAACGCCAGCGTTTCGCGCGTCGCGAGGTACGGCTCGATGAACTTCGGCCACTGGGCAGAGATCGACTTCGAGATCCTTGCGTAGCCGTAGCCCGGCAAGTCCGCGAAGATCATCTCGCTCCCCCGGCGTCCGCCCGAGACAAGGAAAAAATTGATCGCGCGGGTGCGCCCCGGCGTCGATGAAACCTTGGCAGCCTTCGCGCCCACCAGCGCGTTCAGCAAGCTCGATTTGCCCACGTTCGACCGCCCCACGAACGCGACTTCCGGTACGCTTGCCTTGGGAAACTCCGCCGCCGAAACCGCCGGGCGCAGGAATTGAGACGTGTAGCGCATCGTGAGGAGGGCCGCCGTGTCGACCGATGCACGGACAGAGCCAACTGGCTTGAGAATACAAAACCTTCGCGGCTGACGGACACACGCCCCCTCAGCTTTGGCCAACGGCCAAAGAAGAAGCGTCTCCCTTCGGCGCGCGTGAATACCGCTAAGCCGCAAGAAGGGCGCACGCGCGCCCTTCCTGGTTGCAGCCCAGGCCTTCCACCTTTGTTACTGCTGCGTGAGCGTCCAGGTGAAAGTAGCGTCCGGCCCGAGCGATGCATTACATGCATACGCCTGAGGACCGAATGTCAGCACGGTGCCATCGGTGAAGGTTGCCGTTGCGTAAAGCTCTGCTCCCCCGGGAGTGATGCTGTTGGTGTAATCGGACCACGGACTCATGGCCCCCTCCGCGATCCCATTGAAGTAGAACTCGACGATATAGCCTGTGGAGTTGTCGATGTGGAGCACGCAGCCCGCTCCTTTCGACGCCGGTCCGCCTTTGCTCTGGGGTGCAACGACGTTTTGGCCCGGCGTGTTCGTCAGGCTGCTGCTCTTGATATTCGGATCCGGTGTAGTTCCCTTGACGCCGCTGCTCTTGGCCTGTGCCGCCAGGGGAATTGAACTCAGTGCCGCAAGACATGTGACGATCATGACCCGATTCAAATGCCTAATCATGGAATTTTCTTCTCCTCCTCGGTGCAGAAACCTCCAAGGCTCTGTCCGAACTTATTGGGAAGGCGTGAGGTACACCCGATCCGGCAACATCGGGATTTCAAACGGATACTCCGCGCCATTCGTTTGGTCGAAAATCGCCGACTGTATTTTTGAAGCCGCATAACCTGCAGACAAGTTGGGGAGCTTGAGAACTGAAGTGACTGTGCTTGAGAATAATGACCCCTCATTGGTTCGCTCCGGCTCCTGGCCGGGCTTCGAACTGAAGAGTACGAGCGTTTCATCGTCCATGAGCGAGCCAAGGTTCATTCGATCGGCTGCGCTCGCCCGGGCCAGGCCCATATCCAGCAGATAAACGTTCGGCCCGGGGTGGTTCTTGCGAACTATGGCTATCAATTCCGACAGCCCTATGGAATTCGCCGGCGCCTTCTCCCATTTGCCGGCCACGGCCCGATCGGGCAGCCTGGCATCGGCCGCCATGAGGAACGTCTGGCCGCTGGCGATGCCCCCGTCGCCGGCGAAATAAAACACGGCCACGTCTTTCGGCCCAATATTTTTTGCAAATGCGCCCAGTCCCTCCTGGAGCTGGCTGAAGTCCGGGTCTGTAAGCAACGTGGTTTTGAATCCATCAAGGCCAAGCTGTTGATTCACTTGTTTGGCGCCGGCGATGGCGCTGTTCAGCGCGCGGCCGGCGTACTTGTCGATGCCGACCACCAGCGCTTCTTTATTGACCGGTTGGCCCGCCATATAAAAGTCGCCGATGCTCGCGTCCTGGGTGAGGTAAGGGACCTGGGCTCCGCCGATGACGGGGTCGGCCCTCATGGCCTGGCTTAACCACCCCGCAAGTCCGTCGAAAGTGATCAGGCCGTCCGGTGCGGCGGCGTCTCCCGAGAGTCCTTCCAAAAGGTAGTGCGTAAAATATCCATTTTGCGCACTGGCGTCCTCGTAGCTCTCCTGTCCCGGCGCTGTCGAAAACAGGATCTTCATGCCTTGGGCCTGCATGAGTTGGCTGAAACCGTTGAGAGGCGGCGCTCCCTTGCTGGATGTCGCGGTCAGTTCCCGGCAGGCGTCAATGAACATCATCACGTGTGCAGCGCCCGCACTTGTCAGCGAGTCGGTAATGTCCTTCAGGGGATAGCCGGGCTCTGCATCGTCAGTGCCCGCGTCATAGGTTACAAGGAACTGGCGAACGTTTCCTCCCGTGCGCGTCTCGACTCCGTGGCCGGAAAATGCAAACAGGAGCGTTCCACTGGCCTGGCCTCCAGTCTGGTCCTGGTTAAGCACCGCCTGCGCTTGCGCGAGTGCTTTGCGGATGCTTGTCTTCATGGCATGATCGTCGGTCAGCACCTGCGTTTGGTACCCCTGCTTGGCGAGTTCTCCCGCCAGGTCCTGCGCGTCTTTCGCCGCAAATTGCAGCTTGGGAAAACCGCTCTCCGGCGGATAATTGCTGATTCCGACCAGGATGGCAACCTTCTTTCCGCCCAGGAAAGAGTTGGCATCGGGAGCCTTGGTTGCAGTCGCAGGTTGAGTTGCCTGCCCCCGCAAGAGCGAAGCAAAACAAAACAACAGAGCTGTCAGCGCGGGCCGTGACGGCCACTTCTCCATATCCGCTCCTCGACCGGGTAACGGCCTCTTAGATCCCCGGGTCGCGTGGCCCAAGGGCGCTTCCAGGACAAGCGCAAAAAGGATTTTCCCCGAGCGGCTTTCCCTTTGAGGGGAAACCGGCTCTCTCAGGCCTCTATCGTCCTGCCTGAAAGAAGAAAACGCCTTGGGTTATGGGGGGGAACAGCTTGAAAACCACTATACACCGCAATGGCCTGTACGCAACGCTCTTCTGTGAATTTTTTGCCGGTCAATCCCCAGACTCGGCTTTGGCTGGCGGGGCGCTGGCTCTCCACCGCGGCCAGCGGCAGGAAGAGCCCCACACGCTCATCCTGGAGCACGAAGAACCTCAGAAACTTCGAAATTTCAACGGAGATTTTGGTGCCGAAGAAGGGACTCGAACCCCCACACCCTTACGAGTACATGGACCTGAACCATGCGCGTCTGCCAATTCCGCCACTTCGGCACGGGAGAGACTGCTCAGGCGGGATTCCACCGAGCGGGCAGCAATTCTGAGTCTCGCAAATGCTCTGCGTGGTGTCAAATTCAGCGGTCATTCACCAGCGATGCCGCTCAGCGCCAGGCCCACAATGCCGGCCGTCCAACCCGCCCTTCACCCCGGCGTCTTCACGCCTTTTTTCAGCATCGTTACTGCCTTCGCCATCCGATTCTGCCGCGTCTCTTCCTTTTTCGCTTCCTCAATCCACCTTACGTACTCCTTGCGATGCGTATAGCTCAGCTTTTCGAACCCGGCCAGCAGGCCTTCTTTCCTGAGCAAGGCTTTGAACGAGGGCGGAATCGTAACGATGCGTTCGCCGTCGTCCCTCCAGACCACGACATCAATCGTGTCGCCCGGAACTTTGCCAGTATTGTCGCGGATGGACTTAAGCACGCATAGCATGTGCTGCGGTTTGCCGTATTTGATGAGCGAGCCTGAATATGGCATGCCGGCCAGGGTTGAGTGCACCGCCACCCGGCCCCTGGTCCCGAACTCCTTTTCTACGTCGTAAGGAAAAAGCACAAACGCACCACCAGCGCCCACGCTCGCTTCCTCAATCTTCGCCTTGAACTTGTATTTCTTCATCGCTCGCCGCCCGCCGGTCTCCTCTTGCTTCGTCCCGCGTGCGATCACTTTCGCACACGTCCGACCGAGGCGCAAGGAAAAATGCCGCCAATCGATTTGCTTGCCGCGCGAACGATAGAATCCCGCCGCATACGCCCCTACGCGGCTGCGGCAGGATGGGATTGCAAATGGGAACGCCCCGGGATGGCGGCTTATACCAGCTTCGCGTCCAGCGTGATCTCTGTGTTGTTCGCGAAAAGTTTCGAGATCGGGCAGCCGGCCTTCGCGTCGGCGGCAGCCTTGTCAAAAACTTCCTTGGTCGCGCCCGGAACGCTGGCCGTTGTGGTCAGCGCGATCTTCGTCACCGCAAAACCCGCGTCTACCTTGGCCAGTGTCACCGCTGCGTGGGTTTCAATCCTTGCAGGCGTCAGCCCTGCGCCACCCAGCTGCGCGCCCAGCGCCATCGAGAAGCAGCTCGCGTGCGCCGCCGCAATCAGTTCTTCGGGCGTCGTGCCGCTCATCGCGCCCTCAAACCGCGTGGCGAACGAGTAGTTGGCGTTGTTCAGTACGCCCGTCGCCGTCGAAATCGTGCCCTTGCCTTCCTTCAACGATCCTGTCCAGACCGCACTAGCTTTGCTTGCCATAGTCCCTCCTTGGGGTGCCAAATCTTCTGGTTTTGAGCGGATTTTGGGCGCTGCATCCGGGGAAGCCCGTTGCGCCGTATCGCTGTTGATCTCTCGGGCGCCTCAGGAAATTTCCGCAAACAGGCGACCACTCTTCCATGCTAATCTGTCCGCCATGTTGCCCGCGCTTCCCAGCGCCTTCGATTCCGGCATTCAGCGCGATTCGGCTGCGGAAATCTCACAAAGTGGTGCGACGTCGCCCGCGCCGTCCGGCCCGGCACCATCCGGACCGGGTAATATGGATGAGCTTCCGATTGACCATCACTGCCAGGTGTGCCCCACCTGTGGCCATCGGCTCACGGGCCACCATTGCAAGCTCGTCTGCACAAACTGCGGCTACTACCTCAGCTGCGCCGACTATTACTGAAGCATCCCAACCCCTGACTTCTCGCTCGCTTTCCTCGCTGCCTCAAACTCATCGCCGGGCTCCCATTCGATCGGTCTCGCCTGCTCGCTGGCCAGCCATCCCAGCACAAATCCAAACTGCGCCAGCTTCGCGTTGCCCCTGAAGTCCCAGTCCGCGCGGTATTCGTCGGAGGGCTGATGGTAATGATTTGCCACATAATCTGCCATCTGCGTTTCACCCCACTTGAGGTCGTGCCCCGCGAACAAATCGCCCTCGTCGACCGAGAACGCCGGAATCCCCACCCGCGCCAGCGAAAAATGATCTGACCGGTAATAATGTCCCGCCATCGGCGTGGGATCGGGCAGCAACTCGAGATCGAACGCCTTTGCGACCTGCTTGACCGTCGGCCAGAAATCGATCCGCTCGGCGCCCGTCAGGTTCACTGAGCGCGGAATCCCGATTGGCAGCAGCATGTCGTAATTCAAATCCAGGCCCATCTGCGCGGCGGGAACTGGCGGATGCATCCCGAGAAACTCCGAGCCCAGCAGTCCCTGCTCCTCGGCTGTCACCGAAGCAAAGTACACATCGTGCGGCGGCTTCACAGGGGACTGCGCAAATGCGCGCGCCATCTCCAGCAAAATCCCGCATCCCGTCCCGTTGTCGGCCGCGCCATTAAAAATATTGTCGCCCTTCATGTCGGGATCGATACCCAGGTGATCGTAGTGCGCTGTATACAGTACGGCGTTCCCGCCCGGCGCAGCACCTCTTACGCGTCCCACCACGTTTGCGCTTACGTAGCGCCGCACGCGGCTTTCAATGTGCGCATGCAAGCGTACCGGCAGCTCGACCGCATGAAACGCTCCCGGAACTCCGGCGCGGTCGATCGCCCGGTCCAGATCGCCCATCCCCGCCATCGTCAGCAGCTTTTGCGCCACGTCGTGCTGAATCCAGGCTGCCGCGCGCAACGTCGCGCTCGGGTCTCCGTCAAGGTAGCTCTTCTCTACCGCCTGCGAATTGCGCACCACGTCCCATCCATAGCTGGCCAGGTCCGTGCGATGGATAATCAACACGCCCACCGCTCCGCGCCGCGCAGCCTCTTCATATTTGTAGGTCCAGCGGCCGTAGTAAGTAAGCGCCTCGCCCTTGAAGAACTTCTCGTCGTTCGAGGGCGGCTCGTTCACGATGACCAGCACTACTTTCCCTTTCACATTGATATCTTTTCCATTCGGGCCCGCGTAGTCGTTCCAGTGGTACTCGGGCGCGTCAATCCCATAGCCCACAAACACGATTGGGGCGTCGATGTCAGCGGCCGCCTGTCCGGTC
>JASHSG010000311.1 GCA_030040935.1 Acidobacteriaceae bacterium
CCGCGGGGCTCGACACGCTGATCGCCGCAGGCGAAGTGGCGTGGGCCGGCGTGGAACCGATCGGCGAACGCGACGGACGCATTGCGTTGTTTTTGGCGGACAAGCTGCCGCTGCTTCTGCAGCAGCGTCCGCTGGCGGATCCGCTCGCCGAGCGTGAAGAGAAACTGCTGGCCATGCTCGAATCGGCGGGCGCGAGCTTCTTCGATTCGCTGCATGAGGCGGCGGGCGGGGGCTATCCCGGCGAAACGCTCGAAGCGCTTTGGAGCCTGGTGTGGCGCGGATTGATCACCAATGACTCGCTTCATGCTCTGCGCGCGTATATTTCCCGGCCCGACAGCGCGCGCACGGCGCGGCGCTATCAATCGGGAGCTGTGTTTCGCTCGCGGCGGACGACGCCGCCAACGGCGCAGGGAAGGTGGTCGGCCTTGGCATTGCATGCAGCAGACTTTCCGGCGAGAGAAGTGGAAAGGACATCAACCGAGCGCAGCTACGCGCTGGCACTGCAGATGCTCAACCGCTACGGCGTTCTGTTGCGCGAGCACGTTGCAGCGGAGAATGTGCCGGGCGGGTTCAGCGCAGTGTATGACGTCCTGAAGGCGCTTGAAGAGAGCGGGCGCGTTCGGCGCGGCTACTTTGCAGGCGGACTGGGCGCCACGCAGTTTGCTCTGCCCGCCGCGGTCGACCTGCTGCGCCAGCTGCGCACCGACCCGCCTGCCGAAAAGCCGGAGTTCGTGCAACTGGCCGCAACCGACCCGGCCAACCCATATGGCTCGGTGTTGCGCTGGCCCGAGCCGCCTGTGATGGACCAGGACTCGGAGTCGGCGCCGCGCATTTTGACGCGGGCTGTTTATGCTGAGGTGATCCTGCGCAACGGCCGGCTCACGGCATGGCTCAAGCGCGGCAATCCGAATCTGCTGGTCTTTTTGCCTGACGAGGAGCCGGAGCGTTCGCAGGCAGGGGCCGGCTTGGCGCATTTTCTCTGCCAACGCGGCCAGGAAAGAATGCGCGCAGACCGCCACGAGGGCGTGCTGATCACGACGATCAACGGGCAGCCCGTAGCGGCGCATCCCATGGCGCGTTTCCTCATGGATGCCGGTTTTCATCCGGGACCGCTGGGCATGCATCTGCGGCGGATTCCACTGGCGATTGCGCACGCCGAACTGAGCCGGCCCGAGGTGCAGTAGCCGGCATATGCCTGAAGGCGACACCATTTTTCGCACCGCGCGCAACGTGGGACGCGCGCTCACCGGCAGACCGGTTATCGGCTTCCGGACGACATTTCCGCTCATCATGCGATTCAACGACGATACGCCGCTCATCGGACAAACGGTGGATCGCGTAGAAGCGCGCGGCAAATGGCTGCTCATTTATTTTTCCGGCGGCGGAATCCTCACCTCGCACCTTCTGATGAATGGCCGCTGGCACATTTACCGCCATGGCGAGCGCTGGCAGGCGCCGCGAATTCATATGCGCATCGTGATCGAGAACAGCGAGTACCAGGCGGTCGGCTTTCGTGTACCCGTGGCGCGCATGCATACGGAACAAACCCTGGTCCGCGATCTGCACGTCGCCCGTCCGGAGATCGACTTGCTCAGCGAGGAATTCGATGCCGGAGCCGCACTCAGCCGACTGCTGGGCCGCGCGCAGCAAGCGCTGGGCGAGGCGCTGCTTGACCAATCAGTGCTCGCCGGCGTCGGAAACGTCTTCAAATCGGAAATCTGTTTCGTTCGGGGCCTTCATCCCTTTTGCGCCGTCGGATCACTCTCGCGCGAGCAAGCCGCGGCAACCATTGCCTGCGCGCAAAAGCTGCTGAAGGCCAACGTGCTTGAAGATTCAGGCGACCTGATCGTCACCTTTCGCGGTCAGCAGCGGCGTACCACAAACGCGTCGGACCCGGGCGCGAGTCTGTGGGTCTACGGGCGCGCGGGAGAGCCATGCCGGCGATGCGGAGAGGCGATCCGGCGCCGCATTCAGGGCGCGGACGCGCGGGTCACGTTCTGGTGCCCGCAATGCCAGCCGATGCCTGACGGATCTGACATCGACGGATAGGCTTTCGCGCGATTCAGTTCGACGGCTTGCCAATTCCGAAGATCTTCTGAAAGATGTTGCGGTGGTCGTCGCTGTTCATGACGCCTTTGTGGTCGCAGGTATCGGTGGGCGCGGTGCCGTCGAGGAATGCAGCGGTGTAGTCGTTGGGGCACGAAGCGTCGGCCAGCAGATTGGTGTTCGTGTCGAGCGTGATGATCTGCACCCCATCGGGCGGCGTAAATTCGTTGGTGTCGGAGTACTGCGGCAGCATGACGGCCTGCTTCATGAACGCGGCCCATATTGGTGCGGCGGCACGCGAACCCTGGACGCGCCCCAGATTTTCCGGATCGAGCGCGGTGTAGTCGTCGTTGCCAACCCATACGATGCATATCAGGTTGCTTGTAAAGCCCGCGAACCATGCGTCGTGATCCGTGCCCGTCTTGCCGGCGGCCGGTGCCGTAAATCCAAACGAGCGAGCGCTCGCCGCAGTTCCTCCATTCATCACTGCTTCCATCATGTTGGTTGTGAGGTAGGCAACACGGGGATCGAGCACTTGCCGCGTGGTGGGCGTGTAGTCCTCGACGACGTCGCCGGTTGGCGTGCGCACGCTGGCCAGCATCCAGGGATCGATGTGCACGCCTCCATTGGCATAAATGGTGTAGGCGCCGGCCATATCGAGAGGCGTGGCATCGTATGAACCAATGGGCATCGAAGGAGTGCCCTGCGCGCTCTTGACTCCAGCTGCACGGGCCAGCGCAGCCACGCGATCGAAGCCGACCATGCTCGCCAGCGAGATGGTGGCAATGTTGTCCGACCGCATCAGGGCATAACGAGCGGTCATCGTCCCGTAATGCTCGTTTATAAAGTTATGCGGCGTGTACTCATTGGGCGTGCCCTCGTCGTATGTGGTCGGATTGTCGTCGCTGAGCATGGTCACGGGCGAGAATAACGCGGTCTGGCCCGGCAGGATCGTGCCCTCGACCGCAGTTTCAAACGCGGCTGCGTAGACGAACGGCTTGAAAATCGATCCCGTCGGCCGGTGCGCAACCGCGTGATTCACCTGCGACGTACCGTAGCTTCGCCCGCCCACCAGCGCAAGTACCTGGCCGGTGTGAGGATCGAGAGCAATGAGTGCAACTTGAGGGTAGACGTACGGCTTGCCCAGCCTCTTGTCGCGCGCGTGGACCAAGTCGACCTGCTCGTCGACGACATGGACCGTGGCGTCGACCGCCTGTGTTGCGAGCCGCTGCAGATCAGGATCGAGCGAAGTGTAGATGCGTAGTCCTTCGCGGTTGAAATCGCGGTCGCCCAAGCGCTGCGTGAGCTGATCGTGCACCAGGTCAACAAAGTACGGCGCTTCGCTTTCGTCGACGCTCGAAGAAACCAAATGAAGCCGTTCAGACTTGGCAGTTTCGGCCTCATCTTTGGTGATAGCGCCGGTCTCGACCATCGAGTCCAGCACAAGATTGCGCCGCTCAATCGCGCGTTCGGGATGGTGGAAAGGATTGAGGCGGCTGGGGCTTTGAATGAGTCCCGCGAGCAGGGCGCACTCCGCCAGGTCGAGCTGGTTCACATCCTTGCCGAAATAGTCCTGCGACGCTTCACCGAATCCGTCGATCGAAAAACTTCCGATCTGGCCGAGGGGAATCTCGTTCGCGTACATGGCGAAGATCTGCTTTTTATCGAAGCGATGCTCGAGGATGATGCTGATAATGGCCTCGCGCGCCTTGCGCGAATAAGTGCGCTCGGGCGTAAGAAAGAATCCGCGCGCAAGCTGCTGCGTGAGAGTGGATGCACCCTCGGTGTAGCGGTGAAGATGGAAGATGTCATTGCGCATCGCGCCCAGGATGCGCCAATAATCGATCCCTCCATGCTCAAAGAAGCGGCGGTCTTCAATGGCGATGACGGCCTCGACGAGATTGGGCGGAATCTCGTCGTAGGTGAGCAGGCGGCGCTTGGTTCGCTGCGCGCCTTCGCTCAGCCCGGTGATGAGCAGCGGCTCGAGCTCGTAGCTGGACAGCTGCTGGCCGTGCGCGTCGGTGATCGAGTCCACCACGCCGCCGCTCACATGAATGGTGGCGCTATCGGGCGCATGATACGACTGCGGGCCGGGCTGCACCGTGATTTGCTGTACGCCCTCGCTGTAGGTTCCCATCGGCGAGGCTTGGGGCGCGCCGTCGCCCGAGTAGCCGGCCTCGTGCAGCTCATTGGCAATCCAGTTCACGCTTAGCTTCTGCCCCGGCCGCACCTCGCGCGGCGCAGCGTAAATCTGGGCCGTGCTTGCAAAGATCGGCTGCTTCAGCCGCTCGTCGACGATGCCCTCATACTTGACGTAAAAGTAGGCGAATATCGAAATGCCGGTCACCCCGGCGACCAGAAACACTGCGAGCAGCGCCAGCAGAATCCGCGACCTGAGACGGTGGCCCGATTGGGAATTCGGGATTCGAAGTCGCAGTGCCATTGCCGCTCCTTAGAAGCCGCTAAAGACTCGATGCCAGCAGCTTCTCTTCCTCAACGCGCTTCCTTACCAGCGCTACCGCCTGGCCCAGCGCCACATCCACGCTGGTGCTCGTAGAGCGGGTTACCAGTTCCACCTGGCCCGCGGCAACATTTTTGCCCACGTTGACACGGTAGGGAATGCCGACCAGATCGGCATCCTTGAATTTTGCCCCCGCCCGGTCGCCACGGTCGTCGAGGAGCACATCGAGTCCCGCTGCCTGAAGATCGACGGCAAGTTTCTCGCCGGTCGCGCGCAGCAGAAAATCGCTCACGTTCGTAATGGTGACGACGACCGTGAACGGCGCGATAGAAGCCGGCAGCCAAAAACCATTCGCGTCATTCGATTGCTCGATGGCCGCCGTGAGAATCCGCTCGATGCCGATGCCATAGCTGCCCATGATGGGCGTTACTTCTTTTCCGTTCTCGTCCAGAACACGCGCGCCCATTGATTCGGAATACTTGTAGCCGAGCTTGAAGATGTGGCCGACTTCAACGGCCTTGCCGACAACGAGCTTGCCCGCGCATCCCTCCGTCGGGCAGCCCTCGCCCTCATTCACGTTACGGATGTCGGCGGCCAGCGTCCAGGTGAAATCGCGGCCCGGCGTCACATTGCGCAGGTGGTAGTCGAGTTTGTTTGCGCCGCAGACCATATTCCTGCGGCCTTCGAGCGAGCGATCGACGATGACCACGGGCGACTGGTCGCCAACTTCAGAATGAAGAAAGGCGAGGCGATGCTTTCTTGAGGCTTCGCCATGTTCGGCTTCGAGAACGTCCTGAGCCAGCACTTCTTTGAATTTTTCCTTGCTCGCCGCATTCAGGCCGATGGGCCCCAGGAATCCCGCGGGCGCATGAAAAACTGCATCGATCTCATCCGCCTGCATCGGCCTCAGTTCGGAGGCGAATAGAATCGCCGACAATTTCGCTTCATTGACCTGATGGTCTCCCCTTAGGAATACGACAGCCGGCCTCCATTGACCGGCTATGGATGCCATATAGGCAACGCACTTGATGTCGGAGGCGGGTGAGATCTTGAAGAACGCCGTGACATCGGCGATCGCGCCGCACCCCGGCGTATGAACCAACTCCGGGCTTCCGCCGGCGGTTGGGGCCATTTCGAGAACCGGATCGAGGCGAGACGTCGCTTTCTCAAGATTCGCGGCGTATCTGCACACCGGGCAGCTTGCGATCAGGTCCTCGCCTGCATCGGTGTAGACCATGAACTCCTGCGACTGCGAGCCGCCCATGGCGCCCGAGTCGGCGTCGACAGCGACGAACCTGAGCCCGCAACGGGTGAAGATTGCACGATAGACCCGATCATGCAGGTCGAAGCTGCGGTCCAGGCCTGCCTTGTTCATGTCGAAGGAGTAGCTGTCCTTCATGATGAACTGGCGCACACGGAGCAGGCCCGC